>JAXEJY010000121.1:0-13032 GCA_034101315.1 Pyramidobacter sp. | reverse complement strand
CTGCGAGGCTCAGATATCCTGCGTCCTGTGCGTATGCCTCAAGCGCTGCGTCCTCGCTCTCAGCCTCAAAGGTGCCCATGTTGAAGTTATTGGCGAAAATCTTGAATTTTTTCATCGTATTTTTCCTCCTTGGTTTTTTCTGAGGCGTCCGCCTCTTCTTCTTGATGCCCCTATTATACCACTCTGCCGTGGAATGTCAAGGGGTGAAAATGAAAAAAATCTCGAAAAATTTTATGTCTGTTTTTTTGCATCCTCCTTTCTTGATGCCCCTATTATACCACTCTGCCGTGGAATGTCAAGCATCACAATGCGTCTGAATATTTAGACAATTTAACCCCGTTAAATGCTAAGTAAAACTAAGGGATAGCCCCCCCTGCCCGCAGCCATCATGCCATGTCCTTCACGTGCGACTCGATAAAATTGATCTCCCGCTCGTCAAGACCGTATTTGCGGTACAGCTGCGCGTCAATTTCCGCGACGGACTTCGACCAGTCGATGTCGGACGCGGGGGTGAAGTTCTGGAGGGGGACGTATTTCCACTTCTCGGGTGAATTGTGCTGCGTTGCTTTTAAGATACCGAGCATTACTCTTGCGAACTTGGATTTGACATATTTCAGGCACGCATGAGCCTCGTATTCTGTATTAAAGCAGCCTACAGAAAGGAACGTCTCTGTATGCCCCGATAACGGGCTGCCCGATAACGGGCTGCCCGATAACGGGCGTAGATAACACCTCTCCAAGAGCACCCGATCCGCTCGCAGCTGGTACAAAAACTTTATACTTGTCCAGATTCTCGACTGGATTCACGTAGTTCTTCCGGAACAAACGGTACACGCGATGCCCCTTCAAAAGCCCAAATATCTTGATATACTCGTTACCATCGATGGGGCGTTCCTCCGTGAACAGGAGCGGAAGACGCTGAAAAGAACTTGATCCGACGCGAGAGTCGGTAAACTGCTTCATCTCCTCGGGGTAGTCGTCGTAAATCTTCTTTGAAAACCTGTACAGACCCCGATTGTAGATGATATCGCTGAACGAATGGAAGTCATCGCAGTTTCTCACGCGGCGCAAAATACTGTTCAACTCGTTAAATGCAGTATAGGTTTCAATCGCGCCAAAATTTTTTTTCGCGTCGCGGTAGGTAATCACCACACCGCCCTTGATGTCGGTGTTGGGAAACACCATCGCGCTGTTCTGCTCGTGCCACAGCACTTTGAAGTGCGGGTCGCTCAGCATCTTCTCGTTCCACGCTTTTGACGTGCCTCCCGCGTTGAACAAAAAACGCGCAGGGTGAATCAGCTCCACCTTGTCGGCGACTGAATACGCCGCGTCCATGAACTTGTCGTACACGGGCGGCGCGAATGTTTTCTGGTCGCCCACCGTCTCGCCCTGATACGGCGGATTCCCTATCACGTAGTCGAACAGCTTTTTCTTTTTCATGCCCCGCGTCTCCTTCAGACTCCTGAATGTCAGGGAAATCTTGCTTCTCCAGTTTGTGATCCGGCACGGCGCGGCTTCGCGTTCGTCCGGCGCTGCGGGCAGGTCGAACAGAAGGGTCTGCTCGTACTCAGCATACGGCTTGCCGAGGGGGACGGCGTCGGTCATGCCGTCCATCTGCCAGACGTTCCACGCGATTCTGTTCGCCACGCGGCGCAGCAGGCGTCCGTCGGGGCGGCGCTGCCAGCGCTCTGCGTAGCAGTCGGTGAACGTCCGCAGCAGATTGATTCGTGTGATGAGGACGCTGTCGCCCCTGATAGTCGTAGCCATAGGTGGCGTCGACGGCGCGGACTGCCCATTTCACCCAGTCATCGTGCGAGGAGGTGTTCTCGCTCACGGCGCGCAGCTTCCGGTCCAGCTGACCGATGCGCCTGACGGTCGGGAACAATGGCTCGCCCGTCGATGCGTCGTAGTGCGATGCGAGGTAGGGCGCTTCGCCGCAGGCGATCTCAAGGCGGCGCGAGTCGACGTAGCGTCTCCAGTCTTTTTTGGGGGGAAACTGAATCGTTCCCTCGGCGGGCGTCCATGCGCCGGCGTTTTCGGCGTTGAAGGCGCCGGGACGTCCGAACCAGTCCGCGTCGCAGTCGTTGTTCATTCGGTTGCACAGCCACGCGGGGGTATATACTTCTGCTTTTGTGCGCGTGCGCCGCGCCTGTTCTTCCTGCGTCTTGCGGATGCGCGGACGGATTATGCCGGGGCGGCGCAAAAGGGCGGCGGCGTCCATCGGGGCGGTGTCGGCGAACGCCTCGCCGTATTCCGCGTAGGCGTCTGTCGCCCAGATGATGTTCTTCTTTGTCGTCTTGTCCTGAAGCAGCACGTCCAGCACGTCCGCGACGGGCGATGCGGCGATGTCAATCAGCGGTTCTTCCACAGGCGGGTCTCCTTTCTGGGGGCTTCGCAAAGGGGCGGCGCAAAGGACATCGGGCGCTCCCTCGGATTGTGCCGTTTTGATGTTTTTATTTATTATAGCGTACAATGGGAACGCGCGCGCCCATTTTTCATGCGGAAATTAATTTTCTCGCCCGCCGCTGAAAAAGCCGCGTTCGCGGTTCGGCGGCGCTGTGTGGTAGAATAATCAAAATGCCGGTCGGGTTTTTATGCAATTCGGCAGGCATGACATTCTGACAGAATCGGAGGCATGAAGATGAAAAAGCGTTCAGGTTTTTCGCTCGTGAAGGTGCTTCTTGGCGTCCTTATTCTCTGCGCGGCGTTCGCGGGGGCGGAGTATTACCGCAGTCACCGAGGGCAGGAGGTTCCGCCTGTCCAGACGGTTCAGCAGGGCGGCGCTTTGACGGAAAAAGACGTCAGGGAGATGCTGGGCAGCGAGCCGAGCGAAGAAGCCAAGGCAGTGACGGCAGGGCGCATCGGCGAAATGACGGAGCCCGCGAAGAAGTTCTTCCTGTCGCAGCTCGCCGCGTGGGCGCAGCAGCCCTATACGGCAGACGCAAAACAGGGCGAGGACATCTATTACGACGATAAGGGATCTCCTATTTGGCCGCCGAACGACGGCGCGGTTTGGAAAAGCGAGAAGACGGTAACGCTTCAGGCAAACACGGTGATCAGCCGCTACGGAAGCCCGAGAGGCCGCTTTGTCGCTCCTGACGCGACGTCGATTGAAGAGCGCGCGATGGCGCGGACGACTGACTTGAAGAATTTCCATCGGTATAAAGTCCTCGAGGACATCGAGAATGTATCGTCCGGCGTCACGATGCCGTGGTTTGACAAGAAGGGCGGCGGGCTTCAGTTCCTGCTCCCCGACAGCGTGCAGAACCTGATCGGCAAAAAGATGCTTGAGGAAATCGCAGGTGAATAAACACTTTGAGCGCCTCGCGGCGCTGTGCCGGTCTGCGGGCGTGACGAACTACTCGATTATGATCCCTGGCGAGGGGCTGATTGCGGGAACGCCGGGGGCGGAGTACGTCATCCGCTGGGTTCGCGGCGCGTGGCACGTCATGTTCGTCGATATCGCGTGCGGCGCGGTGTGCGAGGATGCCGCCGCATCGGACGAGCGGGAAGCGTGCCGCACGTTTCTCCGCCTGTACGGGGCGGAACTTGGGCTGCCCGACGCGCCGCTTAACCCGTAAGAGCATTTTGCCGAATCCCTTCGGGGGTTCGGCATTTTGTATTTCGCGGAGTTTTTTTTGCTCTGCGCTCCGGCAGATTTGCGCCGGAGCACCGCGCGCGGCGGTGCTTTGTGGTAGAATAATCAAATAGAATCGCCGAAGCGTTTTGAAAAATTCGGCAAAAATGAAATTCTGACAGAATCGGAGGCATGAAGATGAAAAAGCGTTCAGGTTTTGTGCTCTTGAAGATGCTTCTTGGCGTCCTTCTTATCTGCGCGGCGTTCGCGGGGCTGGAGTATTACCGCAATCACCGCGAGAGAGAGCCGGAGCCGGAGGTCGTGCGTCCCGTCAGGACGGTGCGGCTGGGCGCGGGCGGCAGCGGTGCGGTCAGGCGCTATTTCGGAACGGTGCAGGGCTCAAAGCGCGTCAATCTGTCGTTCCGCGTCTCGGGCCCTTTGATTGAGCTGCCCGCCGGAAAGGGCACGAGCGTCAAGAAGGGCGACTTGCTGGGGCGCATTGACCCGCGCGACTTCAAGACGCAGCTTGAGCAGGCGGAAGGCGTCCGCGCTCAGGCGCGCGCCCGCTACAATGAGGCGTCTGCCAACTTCAAGCGCAATGAGGAGCTGTACAGGCAGAAGGTGATTGCGGCGGCTCAGTACGACGAGTTCAAGACGCAGCTGAACGTGGCGCGGTCGTCGCTCCAGTCGGCTGAGGCTCAGGTGACGGCGGCGAAAAACGCGCTTGCCGACACGGAGCTGCGCGCGCCGTTCGACGGCGTGATCGCCGACCGAATGGTGGAAAACTATCAGGAGGTCACGGCGAAGCAGGCGGTTATCAGTCTTCAGAATCTTGAGAACGTCGAAATTGTCTTTAACGTCCCTGATAAAGACGTCGCCCGCGCTTCGGCGCAGGGGCGCGACACGGAGGAGCTGATGCGCGTCAGCGGCGAGCTGGCGCGCGTCTACGCGGTGTTCGACGCCATGCCGGACCGAAAGTTCGGCGTCAAACTGAAGGAGTTCAGCGCGCAGGCTGACCCCAGAACGCAGACGTATCCTGTCACGGTGACGATGGCTCAGCCCGACGGATCGGTCGTGCTGCCGGGAATGCCGGTGACGGTTCTGGTTGATTTCAGCTCTGTCAAAAAGACAGGCGGATTTTCTGTGCCTGCGTCCGCTCTGCTGACCGACGGCGGAAACACGTATCTGTGGCGCTTTGAGAACGGCGCTGTGACGCGCGTTCCGGTCGAGCCGGGGGACTACCGCGGCGACCGCGTCGATGTGAGCGGGGCTGGGCTGCGCGACGGGGACATTATCGTCACCGCCGGCGTCCATTTCCTGAAAGAAGGACAGAGAGTCCGTCTGATGGCGGGAGAATAGCCGTCTGCGCTGCGTCTTTTTACCATTTTCTGCATGAAAAGGCGCATACCACATTTGCGCTCAGTCTGTGATAATATGATAGACAGATATGCCGCCGGGCGGCAGATGACGAGGTGAATGGAATGACACGGGAAGAAATTTACGCAAAACTGAAAGAAGTTATTATGGATTCGCTTGACGTCGAGGAAGAGCAGATCACGCCGGAAGCGTCTTTCAGCGATGACTTGGGCGCTGACTCTCTTGAAATTGTCGAGTTTGTCATGGCTCTTGAGGAGATTTTCAACATCGAGATTCCCGACACCGACGCCGAAAAGCTGGCGACCGTCCAGGCGGCGCTTGACTACGCCTGCATGAGGCTCGGCGTTTCTGAGTAGCTTTTTCACACAATACGACAAAAAACGGACGTCCCGACGCTGGGGGCGTCCGTTTTTTTGTGCGCGGCGAAAAAAAACAGCCCGGCTCTCAGACGGAGAGAGCCGGGCTGGTATGTTTTTAGCAGACGGGGCAGAGCTGTTCAATGCGTCCGGCAAGGGCGCAGTAGCGCTGATAGCGCGCTTTTGCCTGTTCTTCGGCAAGCGTCAGGAGTTTCTGCGCCTGCTCGGGGAACGTGCGCTCTAAGGCGGCGTAGCGGACTTCGCCCATCAGGAAGTCGCGCAGGGGGACTGTGGGAGCTTTTGAATCCAGAGTGAACGGATTTTCGCCCTTTTCAGCGCGGCGCGGGTCGTAGCGGTACAGGTGCCAGTAGCCCGACGCGACTGCCAGCTTGGACTCGGGCTGGGCGTAGCTCATGCCTTTGACGATTCCGTGGTTGATGCACGGCGCGTAGGCGATGATCAGCGACGGCCCGTCGTACGACTCGGCTTCTTTAAGGACTTTGATGAGGTGCGCGGGGTCGGCGCCCAGCGCGACTTGAGCGACGTAGACGTGTCCGTAGCTCATCGCCATCATGCCGAGGTCTTTTTTGCCCGTCTTCTTGCCTGACGCGGCGAACTGGGCGACTGCGGCGACGGGCGTCGCCTTTGACGACTGACCGCCTGTGTTGGAGTACACTTCGGTGTCGACGACGAGGACGTTGACGTTGGCGCCCGACGCGAGGACGTGGTCGAGTCCGCCGTAGCCGATATCGTACGCCCAGCCGTCGCCGCCGTACATCCACATGGATTTTTTGACGAGGTGCTCGGCGTTGTCGAGGACGTAATCGAGCGCGGGGTGTGTCTCGCCGTTTGCCTTGGCGTTCGCCGCTGCGGTTTCGACGGCGTCGCTGTAGACGCGGCTGCCTTCGCCCTGATTGTAGTGGGCTTTCCAGTCCTCTAGGGCTTTTTTCAGCGCGGCGTCGCCTGTCTGCTCAAGGAGTTCGTCGACGTGCATGGCAAGGCGCTCGCGCTGCTGTTCGACGGCAAGGCACATGCCGAGGCTGAACTCGGCGTTGTTCTCGAAGAGGGAGTTGGAGAACGCCGGCCCGTGGCCGCGGCTGTTGACGGTGTAGGGGACGCAGGGGCACGCGGCGCCCCATGCCTGAGTGCATCCCGTGGCGTTGGCGACGTACATTCTGTCGCCAAACAGCTGGGTCATGACTTTCATGTAGGGCGTTTCGCCGCAGCCGGCGCACGCGCCGGAGAACTCAAGGAGCGGCTGCTCAAACTGGCTTCCCTTGACGCTGAACTTGTCCATGGGGTTTTTCTTTTCGGGCAGATTCAGCAGCCAGTACCAGTTTTCCATCTCGCCGCGCTGGCTGTCGAGGGGCTGCATGACGAGGGCTTTTTCACGGGCAGGGCACACCTGAGCGCAGCTTCCGCAGCCGGTGCAGTCGAGCGGGTCAACCTGGATTCTGAAGCTGAGTCCGGCAAGCGCCGCGCCGCCCTTTGCCGCGACCGTCGCGCAGCCCTGAGGCGCTGCGGCGGCTTCTTCCTGAGTCAGCAGGAACGGACGAATTGCCGCGTGGGGGCAGACGAGTGAGCACTGACTGCACTGAATGCAGTTTTCAGCCAGCCATTTGGGCACGTTGACGGCTGTACCGCGCTTTTCATACTTTGACGTGCCCAGCGGTACCGTGCCGTCGGCGGCATTCGCGAACGTGCTGACGGGCAGCGAGTCGCCCTTGAGGGCGTTGACGGGAATCAGGACGTTTTTGATGTAGTCGGGCAGGTCTGCGGCAGGCGCGGCGGGCGCGTCCTGGGCGTCGCGCCACGACGCGGGAACGTCGACGGAAACGATGTCTGAAATGCCGCGGTCGACTGCGGCGCAGTTCATGGCGAGGACTTTTTCCCCCTTGGCGGCGTAAGTCTTGGCGATGGCGTCTTTCATGTATTTCACGGCGTCATCGATGGGCAGAACGCCGGACAGCTTGAAGAACGCCGACTGAAGGACGGTGTTCGTCCTGTTGCCGAGGCCGATTTCGGCGGCGATGCGCGTGGCGTCGACGGTGTAGAAGCGAATGCCGCGCCACGCGATCTGGCGCTTGACGTCCGCCGGAAGACGGCGCTCCAGCTCTTCCTGATCCCAGCCGCAGTTGAGCAGGAATGTCCCGCCGTCCTTGATTTCGCTCACGATGTCGTACTTGGCGATGTAGGACGGAGTGTGGCACGCGACGAAGTCGGCTTCGCTGACGAGGTACGATGACCGGATGGGCGAGTGTCCGAAACGCAGGTGCGACTTGGTGACGCCGCCCGATTTCTTGGTGTCGTACTCAAAGTACGCCTGAACGTACTGGTCGGTGTTGTCGCCGATTATTTTGATTGAGTTTTTATTCGCGCCGACGGTCCCGTCAGAGCCGAGTCCCCAGAATTTGCACGCGATGGTGTCGGCAGATCCTGTGCGAAGCGGCGCGCCGACTTCAAGCGAGGAGTCCCACACGTCGTCGTTGATTCCGACGGTGAAGTGATTTTTCGGCTCGGGCGACGCCATGTTGTCGAAGACGGCGGCGATCTGCGCGGGCGTGACGTCTTTCGACGACAGACCGTAGCGGCCGGCAAGCACTTTCTGTACGCGGTAATGTTCCGGGCGCTCCGTCAGGACGGAACAGACGTCCTCGTACAGAGGCTCGCCGGGGGCGCCGGGCTCTTTTGTGCGGTCAAGCACTGTCAGGTACTTGGCAGTGCTCGGAAGGGCGGCAAAGAAGAACGGCGCTGAGAACGGGCGGTACAGGTGAACCTGAATAAACCCGACTTTTTCGCCGCGCGCGTTGAGATAGTCGACGACCTCCTGAATGCAGCCGGAGACGGATCCCATGGCGACGATGACGCGGTCGGCGTCCAAGCGTCCGTAATAGTTGAACGGGTAATAGCTGCGTCCTGTCAGCGCGCTGATTTTCTTCATGTACGAGTCGACAATAAGCGGGACTTCGGCGTAGTAGGGATTGCACGCCTCGCGCGCCTGGAAAAAGACGTCGGGATTCTGGACGGTGCTGCGCTGAACGGGGCGGTCGCTGTTCAGGCTTCTCTTGCGGAACGCGCGGAGGGCGTCCTGATTGACGAGCTTCGCGAGCGTTTCATAGGGGAGCAGTTCGACTTTTTGAATTTCGTGCGACGTGCGGAATCCGTCAAAGAAATGGAGAAAAGGGACGCTCCCTTCAATCGCCGCGAGGTGAGGAATGGCGGCGAGGTCGGCAACCTCCTGAACGCTTCCCGACGACAGCATGGCGAAACCCGTCTGGCGCGTCGCCATGACGTCGGAGTGATCGCCGAAAATGGAGAAGGCGTGCGTTCCGACAGTGCGCGCGCTGACGTGAAGGACGCCCGGCATCAGCTGACCTGCCATGCGGTACATCGGCGGAATCATCAGCAGAAGCCCCTGCGACGCGGTGTACGACGTCGTGAGCGCGCCGGATTCAAGAGATCCGTGCATGGCTGCCGCCGCGCCGAACTCCGCCTGCATTTCAACGAGGCGGACTGTCTGTCCGAAGATGTTCTTTCTTCCGCGCGCCGACCATTCGTCGACGTGTTCCGCCATAGGGGAAGACGGCGTGATGGGATAAATCGTCGCAACCTCGGTAAACGCATACGAAATATGCGCTGCCGCTTCGTTTCCGTCCATGGTTCTTATTTCTTTCAGCATGGCGAGCCCTCCTGAATAGATTTTCAGCATGTTGGAACTGGTGGGACTGCGGAACACAGACACGGATTATGTCTGTTTTGAAGCTTATTTTCTGAAAACATTTGCCTCTTCATGTCGTATTCTATCCGAAGAAACTTCAAAGTGCAAGTATATATGACGCTTTGCAAGCTATAAAACATCGTATTGCAGAAAAATTTCTGTTTTTGTGTCAAGGGTATGCATAAATCCGTCGCCCGCGCAGGACGGGAAGAGTTTACCCCGTCAGACGCGTGGAGATCATCGGGGGAGGGCACTTGCTTTATAAAGGTTAATTTTAGTTAATCTCTTTAATCTCTTTTGTTGGCTGAATTTTTGAAGACAGCCGCCCATCGGACGCAAAAAAACCGCGCTCTTCGCCGGAGATCCTGAACGAAGAGCGCGGTTTTTGTTTTTATTCGTTATACGTCGCGTATTCTATTTCACGAACGAGTCCGTTTCCGCCGAACGTGACGCCCAGCGTGAAGAGCGCCTCTGCGCCGGCGTCGTAGAACCACTTGATTCCGTTTTCTGTCTCGGATTCAGTGCGCTCTCCCTTAGAGATTCCCTCGAGGTGTTTGTCGACGTAAAATTCGTCGCACCAGTCCGTCTGGCAGTAGATGCCGCCGAGCCCCTTGCCTGGGGCGGAGACTGTCGCGCGAAGCACAGTGTAGATGTCGGCAATCTCGCAGACGGTGATAACGGCGCCGTCGTACGCATACGTCCAGTATGTCGCGTTAAAGTCTGCAATGTAGTCCTTTTGGACGGACAGGGGCTTGCCGAAGCCGATCGGCTTGCCGTCTTTGCTCAGGGGGATATCCAGCTTGACGAGTGAAAAAAAGCGGTGATTTCTCATTCCGGTTTCGCTCAGGTCGGACGCGCGGACGTACTGCCCGTACATCCAGCCTTCTGTGCCGTCGGCAACATTGACGCAGAGATACCAGCTGTGCGCGTCGCCTTCATTCTGTTCCGCGTCGCAGACGAGCACCTTGCCCCGCGAAATCTGTCCGACTCTTTTGCCCTTTGTGCTGGGCGTCGCGCGCATGTTGACGCGCGTTCCCGTTATTTCGGCGGTGTAGGGGAACTCCTCAGATTCGCGCAGCTCATACATCACCTTTTTGACGTCCTCCGGCTTCAGCTTGCGCGCGCTCGCCTCCGGCGCGGCGGAGCAGGAAAGAGCGACGGCAAGGAACAGTACAGCAGTTTTTCTGAGCATAGCAAAAGCCTCCTTTGTCGGTTTTTAGTTATTTTACCATAGATTGGCGCGCCGGACGCGCATAATATCGTCACAAAACGCCTCGCATAAAGAAATTGGCAGCGCGAGATATGAAAAATGGAACGAAATTTTGTGTTGATAAAAACTGATATTTCCTGACTAATATGCGGCGGCGGAAAATTCTCCGCGCAAAAAAAGCGTCTGCTCAGAGAGCAGACGCTGTGTGCAGGCATGAATTTTAATTTAGCCGCCGAGGTACGCGGCTTTGACGCGGCCGTCAGTAAGGAGCTCGCGTCCCGGCCCTGAAAGGGAAATTGTGCCCGTCTCAAGGACGTATGCATAGTCGGCGATTTTGAGCGCCTGAAGGGCGTTTTGCTCGACGAGGAGAACGGTTTTTCCCTCACGGTTGATCTGGGCGATGATCTCAAAGACTTCCTGAACGAGAATCGGCGCGAGCCCCAGAGACGGTTCGTCCATCATGATGAGCTGCGGGTCGCTCATGAGCGCGCGTCCCAGCGCCAGCATCTGCTGCTCGCCGCCCGAGAGCGTGCCGCCTTTCTGCCAGCTGCGCTCCTTGAGGCGCGGAAACAGCGAGAACACCCAGTCCATCGTCTTTTCAACTCCGGCGGCGTCTTTTCTGCGGATATACGCGCCGAGCATGAGGTTTTCGTGAACGGTCAGCTGAGGGAAAATTCTGCGTCCTTCGGGGCACAGAGCCACGCCGAGGCCGAGAATTTTCTCGGGCGTCAGCGTCAGGATTTCCTGTCCTCCCCACTGAATGCTGCCCGTCTTGCTCTTGACGAGTCCGGAAATGGAGCGCAGCGTGCTGCTCTTTCCCGCGCCGTTGGCGCCGATGAGGGTGACAATTTTTCCGTCGGGAACGTCAAAGCTGATTCCGTGGATGGCGTGGATTCCGCCGTAGCGGACGTCGAGCCCTTCTACTTTAAGCATTGCCGGCTGCCTCCTTTCCAAGATAGGCTTCAATGACGCGCGGATTGGCGCGGATCTCCGACGGCGTGCCCTCGGCGATGAGATGGCCGTAGTCGAGAACGCGAATCCATTCAGAAATTCCCATGACGACTTTCATGTCGTGCTCAATCAGCAAAATGGTCAGGGAGAAACGGTCGCGGATATCGCGGATAAATCCCATCAGGCTTTCGGATTCCTGGGGGTTCATTCCGGCTGCCGGTTCGTCCAGGAGGAGGAATTTCGGCTGCGTGGCAAGGGCGCGCGCAATTTCAAGGCGTCTCTGCGCGCCGTAGGGGAGTGAAACCGCCTCGGCGTCTGCCAGATGGCGAAGCCCCACGGAGTCGAGAAGGTCCAGCGAACGGGCGCGGATTTCGCGCTCCTCGCGGCAGAACGAAGGAAGGAACAGTGGCGCTGCCCACCACGGCGATTTTTGGCGGACACGGCAGGCGGTCACGACGTTCTGAAGAACTGTCGCGCCCGTGAAAAGGCGGATGTTCTGGAATGTTCTGGCGATGCCGCACTGGCACACGAGGTGCGGCGGCAGTCCTGTGATGTCTTTGCCGCCGAAGGTCACAGAGCCGGACGTGGGCTTGTAAAATCCTGTGATGACGTTGAACACAGTCGTCTTTCCCGCGCCGTTGGGGCCGATAAGACTGCTGATCGTGCCCTGTTCGATGCGCATCGACAGCTGATTGACGGCGGTGATCCCGCCGAACGTCATGACGACGTCGCGAGTCTCAAGAATGGCGCTCATCAGTCGTCACCGTCCTTTCCCGGCAGAATTTTATCCCAGCTGAACTCCCAGTTGCCCATGATTCCCTGGCGGCGGTACAGGATAATCAGCATGAGAACGAGCGAGAAAATCACCATGCGCATTCCCGGAATGCCCGGAATGATCAGCGTGCCGATTTCAATCGTGTCCTCGACAAAGCGCAGCCACTCCAAAAGCACGGTGATGACGACCGCGCCGACGACGCTTCCCGTGATGGAGCCCAGTCCGCCGGCGACGACGATCATCAGAATGTTGAACGTGAACTGCGAGTTGTACATCTTGGGGTCAATCGTCGTGATGAGGCTGCCCTGAAGCGCTCCGGCGACGCCGGCGAAGAACGCGCCGAGGCAGAACGAGATGACGCGGCACTTGAATGTGTCGATTCCCATGGCGCGCGCCGCGACTTCATCGTCGCGAACGGCTTTGAGGCAGTTTCCGAAGTTGCTGGACAGAAGCCGTATGAGCACGTACAGTGTGATGGCGACCCAGATGTAGTTGACCGTCAGCGTGGCGTACGCCGGAATGCCTTTCAGTCCCAGAGCGCCGTTTGTGATGGGCGTTGCGTTCGTCAGGACGACGCGGATAATCTCAGCAAAGCCGAGCGTGGCAATTCCCAGATAGTCGCCTCCCAGACGCAGAACGGGCAGAGCGATGAGCAGACCGAACAGCGCGGCGATGAGCCCTCCTGCGATGACGGACACGAAAAACGGCGCCTGCATGACGGAGAACGGCCAGATAATGGGCTCGAGGATGTACATGGTCTGTTTCTGCGCTGCCGGAATGATGAGAAGAGCGGAAACGTACGCGCCGATTGCCATGAATCCTGAGTGTCCGAGCGAAAACATTCCCGTGAAGCCGTAGACCAGGTTGAGGCTGAGCGCCAGAATCGCGTTGACGGCAATCAGGTTGAGAACCTGAATCTTGTAGCCGTCAAGGTTGTTTTGCGCCCACCACAGCCCCGCGGCGACAAGCGCGATGGAGGCGGCATTGAGCGCCAGTTTGAGAGCAGAGCGTGATTTGTCCATTATACTTTGTCCTCCAGCTTCTCACCGAGAAGTCCTGTCGGCTTGA
>JAXEJY010000120.1:0-4471 GCA_034101315.1 Pyramidobacter sp. | reverse complement strand
GAAGGGCTCGGCAACAAGTTCCTTTCCAACATCCGCGAGGTAAACGCTATCGTTCAAGTTGTCCGCTGCTTTGAGGATTCTAATATCGTCCATGTTGACGGCTCTGTCGATCCCATGCGCGACATTGAAACCATTGAGCTTGAGCTGATCCTCTCTGACTTGGAGATGATTGAGCGCAACCGCGCAAAAGTTGAAAAGCTGGCGAAGATGGACAAGACTCAGCTGCCATATCTTGAGCTTCTGACGAAAGTCCAGAATGTTCTTGAAGCCGGAAAGCTGGTCAGAACGCTTGACTTGAATGACGAGGAAAAGACGTTCCTCAAAGGGCTGAATCTCCTCTCTGACAAGCCAATGCTGTACGTTGCCAACATTGCTGAGCACGATATCGCGGAGAAAGATCTGAACAAATACGCCGCTCAGGTGCGCGAGCACGCAAAAGCTGAAGGCGCGGAGTTTGTGGCGATTTGCGCTCAAATTGAATCTGAGATCGCTGAACTTGATGAGGGCGAAAAAGCTGAGTACCTTGACGCTCTTGGACTTCAGGAGTCCGGGCTTGACCGGCTTATTTCCGCCGGATATCGCCTTTTGGGACTGATTTCGTTCCTGACGGCGGGCGAAAAGGAGTCAAGAGCGTGGACTATTCGGCGCGGAACGCTGGCGCCGCAGGCTGCCGGAACGATTCACTCCGACTTTGAACGCGGCTTCATCCGCGCCCAAGTCGTCAGCTATGACGACCTGATTGCCTGCGGATCTCTTGCCGAGGCGAAAGCGCGAGGCCTTCTCCGCCTTGAAGGCAAAGAGTACGTCATGAAGGACGGCGACGTTGTCGAATTTAGATTCAACGTCTAACAGAGCTCGTGAGCATTTTGTTCTTTAAAAACGATTACGTGAAAGGAATGTGGTAGATATGGCTATGCCGATGCAGATCAGTCTTGATGAGGTTTTGTCCATGCTTCTGGCTCGCGTGGACGGGATGGCGATGGCGAATGAGAACCTGAAAAGCAAGTTCAACATCCTTGCCCGCGCTCTGTACAAGAAGGGGCTTCTGACGGATGAAGATATTCTAGAGTCCGTCCGCGATGAGCACAAACTTCTTCTGGACCTCGGAGCTGTTAAGGAAATGCCCGATGACGAAGCGCTTAAGACTGTCGCTGACAACATTGTCGTGTGGGTCAAGTGCGACAGTGAGGCGATTAAGCAGAGTCTCAAGGATTATGAGGCGAAAGTTAAGGAAATGATGAAGGAAGAGGAGCGGAAGCCGCGCCTCGATGTGGCGTCAGCCGCTGACCTTCAGCGCCTTGACCGGATGAGCGGCAACAATCAGGGAAGCCGTCTCATTATTCCGTAAACAGCACTGACGGAGCAGCGCGCCTTGAGGCATTGAGGTTTTTTGATATGTGGAGCGGAATGGTCCGTTTCTGGCGTAAGCTGGGCGCGCATAATCTGTGCGTCGGGCTTATTGACGTTTTTTTGCTGTTCTGTGCCGTGTACGTCAGCTACGCTCTGAGATTTTCGATTTTTTTGACAAATACTCGGTATTTTGGCTTTCAGAACACAGCTTTGCTCTACATCGCCTGCGTGATGCTGGCGTTTGCCCTGGGCGGCGTATATCGCGTCTATTGGCTTCAAGTCAGCTTTGAAGAGATCGTGAGGCTGTGCTGTGCGTATGCCGCCGGGTGCGCGGGAATCTTTGGCATTTATGTTTTTGCGGATCATTCTGTGATCGTTCCGCGCAGCGTTATGGCGCTTTTAGCGTTCTGCGGTCTTGTGTTCGTGCTCGCTGTGCGTATTTTGTGGCGTCTGAGCGGAATTTCTGCGCCGTCCTCAAAAAACAGAAATGCGCTTGTGATCGGCGCAGGCGAGGCTGGAAGCACGCTTGTCCGCGATTTGAAACGCCGCGGTTCGGCGCTGCGCGTCGTGGGCTTTCTCGATGACGATCCTCTGAAACAGAGTAAACGAATCGCCGGAGTTCCTGTGCTGGGGAGCACTGAGTCGCTCTCTGAGGTCGTTCAGCGCTGCGGTGTCAGCGACGTGCTCGTAGCGATTCCGTCGGCGTCGCGGGCGCATATGAGCGCTATTCTTGCCAGAGCGGTGATCCCCGGTGTCTCTGTCAGAATTCTTCCGACGCTTCAGGAGCTGGCGGACGGCTCAGCGGTTTTGGGCAGTCTGCGTCCCGTAAACCTTGAAGACCTTTTAGCGCGTGATTCTGTCGATTTGGACTCGCATCGCATTGGCAGGCTGGTTGAGTCTAAAACAGTCCTGGTTACCGGCGCCGGAGGCTCTATCGGCAGCGAAATTGTGCGTCAGCTTCTGCCGTATAATCCGGCGAAGATTATCTGCGTCGGGCACGGTGAGTTTTCAATCTACACGCTGATGGAAGAGCTTGCGGAGAAGAAAACGGCCGTACACTGTGTCCCGGTTATTGCCGATGTCGCCGATGAGCGCGCGATGAAAGAGGTCTTTGACCGCTGGCGTCCTTCAGTTGTCTTTCACGCTGCGGCACATAAGCATGTGCCTTTGATGGAGACGAACGCGCGGGAGGCGGTTCGCGTGAACTGCCTCGGCACGCTGACGGTCGGCAGACTTGCCGGCGAGTTCGGCGCTGAACGCATGGTGCTGATCTCGACGGATAAAGCAGTCAACCCGAGCAGTGTGATGGGCGCCAGCAAGCGCATGGCTGAAATGACTCTGATGAACGTTCAGAAATGCTGTCCTGGCACGTCGTACATGGCTGTGCGGTTCGGCAATGTGCTCGGAAGCCGAGGAAGCGTCATTCCGAAGTTTGAAAAGCAGATTGCCACAGGCGGCCCAGTTACGGTGACGCATCCCGATATGGTTCGCTATTTTATGCTGATTCCTGAGGCGGCAGGTCTTGTGCTTCAGGCGGCTGCCATCGGCGAGCCGGGGAAAATTTATGTGCTCGACATGGGCAAGCCTGTCAAGATTGCGTCGCTGGCGGAGACGCTGATTCGCCTTCACGGACTTCAGCCGGGAGTCGACATAAAAATTGAGTGCACGGGGATACGGCCGGGCGAAAAGCTCTTTGAGGAGCTTTTTTATGACATGGCTCATGTCGACCCGACGGAGCATCCAAAGATCTTCTGCGCGCGAATTCTCGACGGCGGTGAACACGAATGCAATATGCCCGCCAGAATCGCACGCGTTCTGTCTTCGCCCAATCCTGTGCAGGAAATTGCTGATACGGTTTTGGAGTATCAGCCGCGCGTCAGCTGATGGAGAACACTTTTTTTCATCGCCGCTTGAGAGGCGCAACTCTGATTGAGCTTATTCTCTGCATGACGGTTCTCCTGATTCTTCTGTCGTGCCTTTGGGCTGTCCCGCGTGCGGACAGCGAGCTAGAGCTTGCGCACAGAGATATGGACGCTCTGGCTGAGTGGCTTGAGGCGGCTGTCGTTCGGGCTGACCGATGGAGAATGGACTTTTATCTGTCGGCTATCCTCTCAACTGATCCGGCTCAGCGGCACAAACTGACGCTTCAGTGGATCAGCCGCCGCAAGAGCATTCCTGTCGTGAAGGAGACTTTTAATTCGGCGGAGACGGTGCGCTGGAAATTTCAGTCGTCCGCGCGGAATTTTAACTACAGCTGGAGCGCGCATACTGTTTCGCCGGCTTTTGTCCTTTCGGTGCAGAGCAGCGATGCGCGATGCCGAGAAGAGAAAATTACAGTTTCTGTCCGCGGACTGATCACACGGAGCTGCTCATGCAGACAGCAGTAAAAATAGAACGCATTGACCAACCAGGAGGTATGGATTATGGCGCTGAAAGACTGGTGGGAGCGACTGATCGCTCCTGCCGCGAGAACATGGGAAAAACTTGTTCCCATTGCATGGCTTCGAGAGTCTGTTGAAACGATTGTGTGGGCGGTTGTTTTGGCGCTGCTCCTGAAGACTTTTGTCATTCAGGCGTTCTGGATTCCAAGCGGCTCAATGCTTCCGACGCTCCTTGAAGGCGACAGAGTTCTTGTGTGTAAATTTGAATATCTTTTGAGAGAGCCGCGCCGCGGCGACATTTTTGTGTTTAAGTATCCTAAAGACACGAAGATCGACTACGTCAAACGCCTTATCGCGCTTCCCGGCGACACGTTCGAAATTCGTCAGGGCACAGTGTGGATTAACGGCGAAAAGGTCAAGGAACCGTACGTGAGATTCCGCGATACGTACACGCTGGACCCTGTGACAGTGCCTGAAGATTCGTACGTTGCCCTTGGAGACAACCGTCCGAATTCGGCGGACAGCCGTTTTTGGGGGTATGTGCCGAAAGAGAACATCCGCGGGCCAGTGCTTCTTCGCTACTGGCCACTCAACCGAATCGGCCTGGTGCGCTGACGATGGCTGGCAGAACTGCCTGGTTCCCCGGGCATATGGCCAAGGGAACGCGTCAGCTGGGGGAACTTCTTGAAAAACTGGATATCATCGTAGAAGTCCGCGATGCGCGCGCGCCTGAGCTGACG
>JAXEJY010000119.1:0-2725 GCA_034101315.1 Pyramidobacter sp. | reverse complement strand
AGCCGCCGCCCTTGACGATGCCGTAGGCGACAAGAGAAATCATGGAGACGAAGAACACAGCAGCAGCGCGTCCCGCCTTGGGGTTGGACGCCATCGCTTTGTCCGCTTCAGTCTCAATTGCGTCGGTGTAGGAAGTTTTGCCCTGATACTTCTTCTGAACGCGTCCCGCCCAGAAGAACGTGACGATCCACATGATGACAGAGATGGGAAGTCCGGCGTTGAGCAGGAACTGGACGTAGTTGATTCCGGTGAACTCCGTCAGAGCGACGACAGGAGGCGTGAACGGTCCAAGGAAGAGACCTGTCGCGCCGGCGCCGTGAAGCAGGACTGCCATGGCGTTGGGAACGACGCCCATTGAAGCGGCGATGGGGATGAGGATAGGAGCGATGATGGCGTTGCCGCCTGCCATGGTGCCCAGAAGGCTGACGATGACCACAGAGGTGAGCATGACGACGAAGAACGCCTTTTTCTGAGAGTCAACTTTCAGCTTGCCGGTGACGGCAGTGACCATGTAGTGAACGACGCCCGTGCGCTTCAGAACCATGCCGAGACCGCCGCCGAGCAGAATGATAAGACCGATGTAGCCGAGGAACGAGCCGAGTCCGGCGCGAATGGCGCTCGCCACTTCCATAAGTCCGTGCCCGCCGATAGCAGCGGCGCAGACGATGCCTGCCATGACGGCGAAGATCTGACCGAAGGGAAGGAAGCAGAAAACGATGTAGACAATAAGCGGAATAAGACCAATGAGCGATGTGTTTTCCATGGGAAACCTCCTAAATTTTGTGATAAAGTACGGGGCATTCGCGCGCACAAAATGCGGTTCAAGACCGTGTTTCAGGCGCGTTCGTCGTGAAAAGAAAATGTATTCCGGCAGGACATACGCCCGACAGAAACAATTTCGTTCACAGTGAAAAAAACGCGGCCGATTTTACCGACAAACATTGAGAAAAAAAGAGTTTTTAGCGCATCACCTCCGAAAATTTCTTTTTGTTCAAACAGCGCATGAGCGGGCACAGCGCTGTTCTGCACAAAAACTGCGGGACAGAAAAACAATCTGTTTCCATAAGCACAGCCGCTGAAGCGGATTCTCTCGCACGGAGAATCCGCCGCAGCGGCTGGATCTTCTCTTCCTTGCTGAGCGCGTCAGGGCGGTCAGGCTGACAGACAAGGCAGCGTATTCAATTTTTTTGAACCGAGCATTACTCGGTGATGATGATGTCGCGCCGCCACGCGCGGAACTTTTTGACGGCGTCTTTGTACGCGACGACGATGGCGCGCTGAGATGAGCCGAGATAGCGCGTGCGGACTCTGTCCAATAGCTCCTCATCGATTTCGGCGAGCGATCTGCCGAGGAAAAGCCCTTCGACAAAGCGCGCCGTCAGAGGCAGAGTCATGGATGCTTCCGACTCTTCAATCGTTCCTGTCTCGCTGTCGACGATAAATGTGATGAAAAACTGAGAGTACTTGTGAGTGATTGGATTTTCGCTTTGTGTCTTAGCGTTGCCGATAACGCACAGCTTAAAGCTTTCCTTTGAATCCATCGAGTCACCTCTGTTTCATACATTTAATACGCATTTTATCTAAAATAGTTGCAAAACGCAAGTGAAAAATGTACAAAGTCAAAGGAATTTTTCAAGAAATCCCTCAGCGTCGTTTCCCTGAGGCAGTTCATCGCCCTGAAAAACGTGTTTCAGACGCCCGCCGCACAGGACGACCGCCTGAGAAGCCAGCTTGCGCGCCTGAGACAGGCTGTGCGAAACCATGATGACAGAGTAGCGCTCCTTGAGCGACAGAATGAGGTCTTCAATCTGCTCTGCCGCCTTGCGGTCAAGCGACGCGGTCGGCTCGTCGAGCAGGAGCAGATCCGGCTGAAGCGCCAGTGTTCGCGCCAGACACAACCTCTGCTGCTGACCGCCTGAGAGCGTCGATGCCGGTTCGTCGAGCCGCGGCGCGACCTCGTCCCACAGCGCGGCGTCCGTCAGAGCTTTTTTCATGAGATCCTCCGCCTCACTGCCGCGCACGCGTGAGACGAGCGCCAGCGGCAGCATGATATTTTTTCGGATGCTCAGAGGCAGAGGGTTCGGCGACTGAAAGACCATGCCTGCCCGGCGGCGAAGCTCCTCAGGCATCAGAGCTCCTGCGCCGGAGACAGGGCGCAGGACGCCGCCCGTTTTCACCTCGACGACTCCCTCCGTCCGGCAGCCAGGGAAGTGCTCGTTCAGCCTGTTGAACGACCGCAAAAGAGTCGTCTTTCCCGACCCCGACCTCCCCAGAAGCACCGTGACGGCGCGCGAGGGAAAGTCAATGCTCACATCGTGCAGAACCGTATGCCCTGAAAAACTGACAGAGACGTGAGACGTCCGCGCGCAGCAGTTCATGAAGATACCCCTTTCCAATGGTGTTCAACGCTTCTCTGAAGCGCCCATGCGCCGAGCAGAAGAGCGCCGGAAAGCACGAGCAGCACGACCGCCGCGCCGAATCCGCGGCTCAGATCTGCGGCGTCGGTGTACTGAGCCGAAATGTAGAAGATGAAAAACGGGAGCGCCTCATATTTTGCCGCCAGCCCGCCCGGAAGCCCCGCGTTTGCCACGGCGCCCGTCACCATGATGACGGCAGTGTCCTCAGCGGCGCGTCCCAGAGCCAGCATCACCCCGCCCAGAATGCCTCGGCTTGCCGCCGGAAGCATGAGATGTCTGACAATTTGCCAGCGCGTCATGCCGAGCGC
>JAXEJY010000118.1:0-6250 GCA_034101315.1 Pyramidobacter sp. | reverse complement strand
CGGCGTTGGAATCCCGCTCGGCGCTCTTTCAGGCTATTTCTACGGCCTTCTTCTGAACAAGGTTAAGGGGCAGGAAATGACCGTCGGAACGTACATGGGCTTCTCCATCGTCTCTCTGATGTGCATTTTCTGGCTTGTCGCTCCGTACTCAAGCCCTGAGATGATCTGGCCCTACGGCGGCACAGGACTGCGCGTCACGATCGTTCTTGACGGACGTCTTGAGCAGATCCTCGACAAGCTGATGGCGTTCAGCATTTTCGGCGTCACTGTCCCGACAGGACTTCTCCTTGTCACGGTGCTCGTCTGCATCGGACTCTGGATTTACCAGAGAACGCGCAGCGGCCTTGCGATGGCTGTCGTTGGCGGCAACCCCCGTTTTGCCGAATCGTCCGGTCTCAATGTAAACAAATACCGCATTATCAGCTGCATGATCTCGAACGCTCTCGGCGCTCTGGGAATCATTATATACTCGCAGAGCTTCGGTTTTGTCCAGCTCTATCAGGCACCGCTGTACATGGGGCTCTACTGCGTCTCCGCCATCCTCATCGGCGGCGCCTCGCTCCACAAAGCCACGATTACGCAGGCGCTCATCGGAACGTTCCTGTTCCAGTCGCTTCTCGTCATTTCTGTGCCTGTCGCAAACGTGATCTTTGAAAACAACCTTTCAGAAGTAGCCCGTGTTATTGTCAGCAATGGCATTATCCTGTACGCTCTGACCCGCAAAGCTCCGGGAGGTGACTCGCGATGAAACAGGATGTTTTTACCCCTGCCCGCAAGGGATTGGATCTGGGCGGCATTCTCAGGAAAAACGCTGTTCCCATCGTGTTCCTGATTCTCTGCTCTGTCTGTTACTACTACGCGCGAGTTCCTTTCTTCTTCTTCGCGAATGACCTGATCACGCGTCTTTCACGCAACTCATTCATGGTCATCTCTCTGATCATCCCTGTTCTTGCCGGTGTCGGGCTCAACTTCGGCATCGTCCTCGGCGCAATGGCTGGTCAGTTCGGAGCGATTGTCTCGGTTGTTTATAACGTCGGCGGCGTCCCGGGCATTCTCCTCTCAGGACTTGTCGCTCTTCCGCTCGCCATTCTCTTCGGCGTCCTGACAGGAATGCTGTTCAACCGCGCCAAGGGCAAGGAAATGATCACGGGCATGATCCTCGGATACTTCGCGAACGGGTTGTATCAGCTGGTCTGCCTTTTCATGGTCGGCACGGTCATTCATCTTTCTGACGTCAATCTGCTCCTGCCTTCCGGCGTCGGGCTGATTAACACGATCGACCTGAAGCTCTGGCACTACGCGCTGGACAAGATGTACGTATTCAAAGTGATGAGAATGATCAACATTCCCGTCGTCACGCTGACCATCGTTGCTGTCCTCTGCTTCCTCGTCAACTTGCTCTTCAAGACGAAGCTCGGCCAGGATCTCCGCGCTGTCGGTCAGAACCGTCAGATCGCTGAAGTCGCCGGAATCAACGTCAATAAAGTCAGAATCATCGCCATTGTGTTCTCCACGGTGCTCGCCGCCTGGGGTCAGATTATCTTCCTCCAGAACATGGGCAACCTGAACACGTACGGCAGCCACGTCCAGGTCGGCACGTTCGCCGTCGCGGCGCTCCTCATCGGCGGCGCGTCTGTCTCGCAGGCGACGATTAAACAGGCCATCGTCGGCACAATTCTTTTCCACTCCCTCTTCATTCTTTCCCCGATGGCGGGCAAGAACCTGATGGGAAGCGCCCAGGTCGGCGAATTCTTCCGCGTCTTCGTCGCCTACGGCGTCATCGGCATTGCTCTTGCGCTCCACGCATGGCAGCGCCGCAGCCGCAAGTAGTGCGCTGAACTGAATCTGTACAGAAAAAGCCCTGCTTTTGAGAGTGATTTTCTCAAAAGCAGGGCTTTTTGATATTCTGAGTTCAACATGGAACGAAAATGCTTCATTTCCGCGATAACAGAATGCTCAATTAGTCTTTGTCAGCCTTGCCGTGGCTCGTGCGCCAGAACAGTCTGATCGGCACGCCGTCGTAGTCTCCAGCCTCGCGGATTTTCTTTGAAAGATGATTCTCAAAGCTCTTCGTGACGATATCAGCGTCGTTTACGAAGAACACGAACGTCGGAGGGACTGAAGAGCTCTGCGTGCAGTAGTAAATGCGCAGGCGTCTCCCCTTGCCGTCAGTCGGCAGCCGGTCAAATGCGAGCATGTCGCGGACAATCTGGTTCAGAACAGTCGTGCTGAAGCGCGACTGACGGCGCCGATGCACGTCTTTAACGAGATCAAGGAGTCTGTGAAGACGGCGCCCTGATACTGCGGAGGTGAAAAGTACCGGCGCGTGAATGACAAACCTGAACTCCTCGCGGAGTTTTGTCTGAATCTCATCGCCGATCTCCGGCGTGTTGGGAAGGAGATCCCATTTGTTGACGACGATCACAATGCCTTTGCCGCGGGCGAGAATTTCGCCTGCCAAACGCTGATCCTGCTCAGTTGCCAGCTCAGTCGCGTCCATGACGAAAACGGCGACGTCGCACTGGTCAACGCTTGCCATCGTGCGAACTGTCGAGTAGAACTCGATATCGCTGTTCACACGGCTCTTGCGCCGCAGTCCTGCTGTGTCGATAATCTGAAAGCGCTGATTCTTGTACTCGACAACAGTATCAATCGCGTCGCGGGTCGTGCCGGGAATGTTGCTGACAAGAGAACGCTCCACTCCGGCAAGTGCGTTCAGTATGCTCGACTTGCCGACGTTGGGGCGCCCGACGAGCGCGACTTTTATCACGCCGTCGTCCTCCGCAGGGTCAAGCTCCGCGTCATCGCCGAGCATGTCGGTCACGCAGTCCATCAGCTCATCAATGCCGCGTTTATGCATGGCGCTGACGCCGATGACGTGCTCAAAACCCAGCGAGTAGGCGTCCATGACGTCATCGTCGTGCGCAAAATCGTCAATTTTGTTGACAGCGATGATCACTTTTGAGGAGTGCGACCGGAGCACCTGCGCGACGTCCTCGTCCGTCCACGTGATGCCCTGCTGTCCGTCGACTGTGAAGATGACGAGGTCGCTCTCCTGAATCGCCTGAAGGATCTGACCTTTCATGCCCTCCATGATGGGATCGTCGTCTCTGAGGAGCAGACCGCCCGTGTCGACAACGTAAAAATCCTTATCTTTCCAGCGGACACGGCCGTACAGCCTGTCGCGAGTGACGCCGGGCATGTCGTCGACGATCGCGCGCCGTTCTCCGATAATTCTGTTAAAAAGCGAGGACTTTCCCACGTTGGGGCGTCCGACTATCGATACTATCGCCATATTGTACTCCTTTTAAGCATATGCATGGCTTATGCCTCTGCATTGTTTCCTAATCGCTTCGCACCCGAACGCGAGGAAAGCCGAAACGCGACCGCCGTATTGAAAAAAGATCCGACAGAACGCGCCGCAGCGGCGCAACCCGCGGCGTCTGAACGATGAGCATGCTGCCGCCGCAATTGGGCATCATCGTCACAAATCCTGCCTCGTCAAGCTTCATTGCGAGAGAATCCATATCTCCGTTCGCCTTAGGGAATTCTATCTCGACAATGTGCGATTCCGGAGGAAAATTCAGACTTTTGCGCTCTGCCAGCTCAAGCTGCCAAAAATATTCCCAGCCGGCACAAAGTCCTTTCTGCCATTTTTTCGCCGGCGTTCGAGTCTGCATGACAACCTGCCTGCGCGCCTCACCGCGCCAAAGAGATTCAAGCATCATGGAAAAAGCTGAAAAGCGTGAATCATAATTGGGCTGACGCGCTTCTGAGTCGGCGTCAAGCCAGCAGATGAGCTGCGGAGAAAGTGTGTCCAAAAGACTGAGCGCACGGCGCGAACCGAGAAGAAGTCCTCCGGAAGAAAGCTCTGCGAGGCGCTTTTTCGCCTCCGCCTTCGTCCGAGGGTTATCGAGATGCCAGAGCACAGCGGGCTTGCCGGGGAGGAGTGTTTGCGCCATTGGAAGCACTGACTCTAGCCCGGGCAAAGCTCCCTGCAATATTCTGCCGCCGCACTGCGGGCAAACATCGGGCAGAGGCGCGCGTTTTCCGCACATTGGGCATCTCAGCGCTCCGGACTCAAAAGCCATGGGCGTTCCGCAGCGGACGCACTGTACAGCTGAGCCGCACTCAGCGCAGCGGATTTCAGAAGTGACGCCTCGTCGGTCTAAGAGCCAGAAAACAATCTGCCCTGACTGAACCGCCGCGGCTGTCTCCGACAGAACAGCGTCCGAAACGGGCAAAGGGAACTGAATTCCCTTGAAGTTCACCCGCGGAACTCTGTTGAGATCGATAAATCTGAGTCTGCCCCGCTCTTTCGGCATCTTCGGCGCGCGAGGCGCACAGTTTTTGACGACGCGCGACGAGGGAATCCGACCGCCGAGAATGAGCTGAGCGCCGCTCTCGCGCGCCCGCGCCGCGGCAAAGCTGCGAACGGAGAACTCAGGCGGAGCGATTGTTCTCCACGATAAGTTGGATTCATCGTCGACGATAATCAGTTTCGCTGAAGCAAGTGGCGCGCAGGCAGCCCCTTTCGCGCCGATAATCACGGGATTTGCCTGTTCAAGGGCGCGCTTCCAGCACGCGTGCGCCGACGCAGCTCCTGACGCGGGCCACAAGATCAAACGCTCTTCGGGGATAACGCCTGACAGCGACGCATAGAAAGCGCACGCCTGTTCGCGCTCCGGAAATAGACACAGAACGCCGCCGCCGCTTTCACAGATCTTCTGCCGGTACACATCATGCCGCAGTTTATCCTGATACTGATAGACAAACTCCTGCTGCGGCGCGGTGCCAATTTCTTCGGCGTACTCCGGAAAAGGCACATCCTTCCAGAAGCAGGACGGCAGAAGTGAGCGCAGGAGATCCCCCTCGCTGCACAAAAACGCGCGGGAGACGATTGAGACAGCGGAAAGATATGCTTTGCTCAAAACAGGGCGGGAGTCAAGAACCTTGCTGATATTTCTGAGTCGGAGTTCAGCGGATGACGCCTCTGCCGTCCCGATACAAACACCGGTGCGCGTTCCTCTGCCGACAGGAGCTTGAACGCGAATGCCCGCTGCGATCGGACATTCGCTGGCATACGTCAGAGCATTCCACCACGGCCCGGGAAAGATGACATTGACATAAAACATCGGCGCTGGCATACAATGCGGCGCTACGCCTCCGCTTCCGGCGTCTCTGATTCCGCAGGCTCGTCAGCTGAAATCTCAGCTTCGGGGGATTCTTCAGCAGATGCGTTTTCCCGCTCTGTCAGATTGACTTCGTTTTCAATCGCGTCAGGGATGGCGTCCTTCGGAAGGCTCACCTTAACGTGCCCCGCTTCCATGTCGGCAAGCGCGAGCGAAATGTATTTCTCGTCAGAGCCTTTTTCAAACGCGCGCCCCTTCGTCTCGCTGATCTGACGCGCTCTCTGGGCGATGATGGACGTCAAAAGATATTTATTGTGAATGTTGATGTTATCTGCGATTTTATCCATGTTATAAAAGCGCATTACAGTTCCTCCCTCAATTTTTCAGAACGAATCCTTCGCACATAGCTGCACAGTTCTTCTGCGGCTCGGTTCAGGTCGTCGTTGACTACGACAACGTCATAATGCGAGCGCAGCTCCATCTCCTCGCGCGCGTTGTGCATGCGCAGCGCGATATCCTCATTGCTCTCTGTTTTTCTGTTTCGCAGACGCTCTTCGAGAATTTCAAGCGACGGCGGAGCGACGAAAATCAGCACTGCCTCCGGAAGGCGGCGCTTTACCTGAAGAGCTCCCTGCACGTCAATCTCAAGAAAGAGGTCTTCTCCGCGGTTCAGCACCGACTCCGCGTCAGAAATCAGCGTTCCGTAGTAATGTCCGTGAACATAGGCATATTCCAAAAACTCTTCCCGCGTGACGCGCTGCGAAAAATCTGCCTCGTCAATAAAACGGTAGTCAACGCCGTCAACCTCGCCTTCGCGAGGCTGGCGCGTCGTGCAGGATATCGAGTAGTTTAACCCTGAAACTTTATCAAACAGAATCGAACGAAGCGTCCCTTTTCCGGCGCCGCTTGGCCCCGACAACACGAAAAGAACGCCTTTTTTATTCTTCAACATCAGCGCTGTCCCCTTCATAGACTCTGTTGACGATTGTCTCCGGCTGAATAGCTGACAAAAGCACATGGTTGCTGTCCGTTACGATAATGGCGCGCGTTTTGCGCCCCTTCGTCGCGTCGATGAGCCGTCCAGCCTCGCGCGCCTCTTCTTTCAGGCGTTTCACGGG
>JAXEJY010000117.1:0-4412 GCA_034101315.1 Pyramidobacter sp. | reverse complement strand
TTCCAGCTCGGCGGCGACGTACCCCATCGCCGCGCGCACGTCCTCAACCTGAATCCACGAAACGGGGAGTCCGCGCACAGGCCGCTGGACGATCAGCCCCGACGCGCCGCCCTTCATCACCTTGTCAATAAAGTCGTGTCCGTCAAAATGAAGCCCGCAGACACAGGCAAAAATATCTCCCGGACGCACCATCCGGGAGTCGCTTTTCAGGGCACAGGTCTCGGAAAGCGTGTACCAATCGCCTCCAAGGTCAATTAGAAGCCCCGCCTTTTTCAAACAGGACACAGCGCGTTCTATCCTCGAATCCACAGAACCATCTCTCCTCACCTTACTTGACGTTGACTCCTTTTAAGCGCTCCACTTCCTCGACAATTTTTCTGAAAAGAGGGGCACCGATCTGTCCTCCGTAATAGACTTTTCCGGATACGTCTCCCAGCACGACGAGCATTGTGTATTTGGGATCGTTCGCCGGCCAGAATCCTATCATCGACGCGTGGTACCGCCCTTTGACGTACGTTCCGCCCTCTGCCACTTGAGCAGTTCCCGTCTTTCCGGCGATCTTCACGAACGGACTGTTCGCCGCATGTCCCGTCCCCTTTTCGACGACGGACCTCAGCACAGACCGCAGCCAGCGCGACGTCTGAGGCGACAGGACGCGGGTCACTTCAGCGGGCTCAGAATGATAAATCCTCTCACCTTCGCTGTCAACGACTGAGCGGACAAGATACGGACGCATGAGAACGCCGTTATTGACAATAGCGTTAAACGCCGTCGCCATTTGAAGCGGCGTCACAGCAAATCCCTGCCCGATAGCGATATTGGCAGGCGTTACACCGTACCACAGCTCCGACGGAGGCAAGAGCCCCATCTCTTCGCCGTTGAGCTTAATTCCCGTCCTCTGACCGATTCCCCACGACTCCATTTCTTCGCGCGTCGTGCGGGGCGGCATTCTCAACCCGATTTGAGCCATGCCGACGTTTGAGGATTTTTCAATGATCTGCGCGACAGTCATCGTGCCGTTGTCGCGCGGCGTTGCGTCGCTGATTTCGGCATCCGCTACTTTCAGCTTTGCCGGACAGCGGAACGACTCATTTTCTTTTAATCTGCCCTGCTCCAGCGCCATTCCGACCATGATGGGCTTAAACGTCGAGCCTGGCTCGTACACTCTGTTGACGACGTTGTTGCTGAGCGCTTTTTTGTTGGCAAAAGTTTCCCTGTCGTTTGAGTCGAAATCAGGATAGCTTGCCATCGCCATGACGGCGCCGGTTCGCCGCTCAAGACAGACGCCGGCAGCCCACTTTGCGCGGCTTTCGACAGCCTGAGCGCTCAAAAAGCGCTCCATGGCGTACTGAATGTCAGAATCAATCGTCAGATACAGACCTTGTTCTTCTTTCTGTCCCCCTGCATTGGACGCAGAAAGGACGACTGGAGACAATCTGCCGCGGTAGCGGACGCTCGTCTTCTCAGGGACAAGAAGAGCCGCGTTCCACGTCAGCTCGATACCGGCAAGTCCCCAGCCGTCCTGATCGCAGTATCCCAAAATGTGGGAAAGCAGTTTTCCTTTCGGATAAATGCGTTTTCTCTCTTCGCGGATAAAATACCCTTTGCCGCAGTTTTTGACAATTTCCTCGGCCTCAGAGCGGTCCATGTACCGCTTTACCCAATAAAAGCGGCGGTTCAGCTTCTTTTTCAGCGTGCTGACGCGCTCTTTCCCGATGTACGGAAGTAATTTATTGAGGCTTTCCGCATCAAAGCCCGGCATTCCCGGGTCGATATACACGCTGAACGTCGTGACAGAAAGGGCAAGAGGTTCTCCTCCGCCGTCATAAATACTCGCTCTGTCGAGCGCCGAGCGCTCGCTCTGACGGTACTGTTTCGACAGCTGTTCAAGAGCGCGCGTGTCAGGATACAGCTGAACCTTAATAAGAATGGCGCAGTACAGCGCCATCATGATAAAGACAATATACCATTGGAGTTTGCGGCACGGACTTTCAGGGACGCTCTGTTCGGTTTCACAACGCAGCACGGCCTGTCACCCACATTGACGGCAGATGTCTAAAAGAACATCCGCTCAGTGCTGAGTCTTACCCGAGATAAGCGAAGCCGTCGCTGTTCCGTGAGACCTGACAGCGCCGGGGCGGATCGATCCGGCAAGGCGAACCTGAGCCATGCCGAGTTCGCGCGCAGCATATCCGTGAACTGCAGCCGGCGACATCATGGCTGTCGCTTCACGCTCAAGCGCACGGAGCTCTTTTTCGCGCTCAGAAATACAGCGCAGCACAGAGGCAACCTCGCTTTCCAAAACACGCGTGTCGCTTCTGAACGTTGAAAGGAGTCCCAGCAGCATAATCGTTCCGATTAAAAAGGCAACGCAGGCATAACTCAGCTTGCAGGAACATCTTTTTGAACGCATTGTTACATTCTTCGCCATGGTCCCACACGTCCTTTATCAATGTCTGAAATATCTCTCTTCAGAAAACCCCTCAGACGCGCGCTGCGCGATTTAGGATTTTCAGCAACTTCCGCGTCGTCAGGAGTCTGCCCTTTTCGAGGTTCTAAAAGTCCAAGATCCTTTTCGTTCCACTCTTTAAACTGATGTTTAACAATTCGGTCCTCAAGAGAGTGATACGTGACGACAACGAGGCGTCCTTCAGGAGCGAGAAGTTCAAACGCTTCGCTCAGTCCCTGCTCCAGCGCGCCCAGTTCGTCGTTGACGGCAATTCTCAGCGCCTGAAAGACATGCCGCGCCGGATGCCCGTTCATTTTTCTCATCGCAGGCGCCGGAATTCCGCGCCGGATTACCTCGACGAGCCCTTCAGTTGTCGTGATGGGCTCCCGTTCGCGCGCCTTGACAATTTCGCCGGCAATCCCCCACGCAAAACGCTCTTCACCGTATTTTCTGAATATATCCGTCAGCGCTTCGCGCGACAGATTGTTGACCAGCTCCGACGCCGGAAGAGCCGAAGATCCCGGATCCATTCTCATGTCCAGCGGTCCGTTCTCGCGAAACGAAAACCCCCGCGAACCGTCCGCCAGCTGCATGTTGGAGACGCCAAGATCAAGAACCACGCAGTCAGCGCTTGCGATTCCCGCGTCCCTGCAGAGGCTTCCCATGTTGCGGAAATCGCCCGCAAGCGCCTGAAAACGTTCGCCGAAAGGGCGCAGCCGTTCGCACGCTATCGTTCGCGCCCGCTCGTCGCGGTCGATGCCGACAACGCGCCAGCCGGAAGATTTTTTGAGAAACGCCTCAGAATATCCGCCAAGCCCCAGAGTTCCGTCGACAATCAGCGCGTTTTCTCTGTCCGGCATCGCGTTCAGCACGGCTTCAAGAAGCACCGGCACATGCTCAAATTCCAAGATCTCCCACCCCTTCCGCCAGGCTTGTGAAGTTCTCCAGCATCGCGGCGTCGTTCGCCGTCCAGCGTTCCTTGTTCCACACTTCAAGATGATCCATGACGCCGCTGACGATGACTTCTTCTCCGAGCCCAGCGTAGGCGCGAAGACGGGCGTTGATGAGAATTCGTCCCTGCTTGTCGGCAGTCAGCTCTTCAGCTGCGCCCAATACGGCGCGCATAAACTGACGGGCGTCATTTTTGGCAAACGGAAGTGAGCGAAGTTTTTCAAGGTATCTCTCCCATTCATCCATGGGGTAAACAGCCACGCAGCGGTCAAGCCCGACCGTGCAGACGACCGTATCGCCAAGGCTCTGGCGATAGCGCGCCGGCAGGACAAGCCGCCCTTTGCTGTCGATGCGGTGTTCAAAACTCCCCATGAACATGACGAAAACACCTCCCCACTTCTCCCCACTTTCCTCCACTTTTCAGGTCAGAATACAGTTTTTTAAGACCTCGGTCAATACAGTCAGGGACTGCGTAAAACGTAACTAAATTGAATATCGATTTAAATTCGTCAAAAAGTTTACTTTAAATGATTTCGTTTCACGATTCGAAAGCAAAAAAAGCGAGACATTCTTCAAGGGAATGTCTCGCGAATAAATAGTCTAAACATTAAGTTTTTTATTCTGCATGAATAGAATAAATTTTCTAAAAATAAAAAGATAGACGCTCTGCCTACGGTCGTTCGTATGAGAATGAGAAGTGGACCGTAAGCCGGGTTCTGTCGTGGATAGTCATTTATCTAGAACGCGCATTGCTGCGCGTCTCAAGCGATCTGTACCCGGAGGTCAGCGGGCAGCTTCAGCCCTCCCTATTCGATCTTGCTCCAGACGGGGTTTGCCTGGCACGGCAGTCGCCTGTCGTCCGGTGGGCTCTTACCCCACCCTTTCACCCTTACCCGATGCGGAAATCGGGCGGTCTGCTCTCTGTTGCACTTTCCTGTGGCTTGCGCCAACTGGACGTTATCCAGCGTCTTGCCCTGCGGAGCCCGGACTTTCCTCTCCCGCGGCGCGGCAG
>JAXEJY010000116.1:0-9226 GCA_034101315.1 Pyramidobacter sp. | reverse complement strand
CCATGACGTACCAGCCCCAGCGCTCCAGTTTTTTCAGGTTCTCCTGCGTCGCTGGATTTTCGTACATGTGCGTGTTCATCGCCGGAACGATGACTTTGCGCGTCCGGCACGCCAGCGCCGTCGTTGTCAGGACGTCATCAGCAATGCCCGATGCCAGCTTTGCCGCGACGTTGGCGGTCGCCGGAGCGATCAGGATCATGTCCGCCTCGTCGGCAAGCGCGATATGCTGAACTTTTGACGGATCGCCGCGGTCAAACGTGTCGGTGTGAACGCGCCGTCCCGTGATGGCTTCAAACGTCAGCGGCGTGATGAACTCCTGAGCGCTGCGCGTCATCAGGACGCTGACGCCGCACCCCAGCTTGACAAGGGCGCTGGCAAGCGCCGCCGATTTATACGCCGCGATGCCGCCGCTGACCCCCAGCAGAATTTTTTTCCCTTTCAGCATGAACATTCCTCCTGAATTCAGCTCTTCAAAGTTCCGCCGATTTAATCCGGTGTATGTTCTGTCAGTATATCAAAAAACGAACAGAAGTGCTTTTCTCATAAAAAAACGTTGCGAAAAACTGATTATTCGATATACTCATGATGCCTGTGCTCAGCGCACACAGCGCGCCCAATCTTTTCAATTAAGGGGGAACAGATATGTTTCTCACCGTGGACGTCGGCAACACTAACACCGTTTTCGGCTGCTACGACGGCAGCCGGCTCCTTTTTACCGCCCGAACGACGAGCGAGAGCCGCAAAACAGAAGACGACTACGCAATGGTCATTGAAAGCATCCTCAGGATGCACGGAACGGATATCAGCCAGATTGACGACGGAATTATCAGCTCTGTCGTTCCCGTGCTGAAGCGCGTTCTGTCCGACGCTTTTTATCTTTTGAAGAAAAAGAGAATGCTCATCGTCAGTCCCGACCTCGACCTCGGCCTGAAAATCTGCACGGATAATCCCTACGCGCTGGGAAGCGACCTGATCGTCGACGCCGTCGGCGCAATGGCGAAATACCCTCTGCCGCTGATGATTTTCGACCTCGGAACGGCGACGACTCTGTCTGTCGTCGACAAAGACGCCTGTTACCGCGGCGGCATGATCATGCCCGGGCTGCGCATTTCCGCCGACGCGCTGGGATCGCGCACCGCGCAGCTGCCCTACATCAACATTGAGACGCCGCCGCGCCTTATCGGCACGAACACCGTCACGTGTATGCAGTCGGGCATCGTCTATGGTCACGCCGCCATGATCGACGGGCTGATTGAGCGGACGGAAGAAGAGCTCGGCGAACCGGCGTCGGTCATCGTCACAGGAGGACTTGCTCCCATCATCACGCCGCTGTGCCGCAAAAAGCTGACGCTCGACAAAGATCTGCTCCTCGACGGACTCCGCGTTCTCTACGAGAAAAACAAAGACCGCCCGCGCGGCACGTCGCGCTGAATTTAGCTCTGAGCTCCATTTTCTAAAACTTCATATTTGACAAAAGCTCATTATCTGAATATGATGAACTTGATATTCTGCGTTTTCACAGAAAGCATATCATTGTCTGCGAAAGGAAAATGTCTCATGCGTAAATCTGTCATGCGTCTTTGCACGGCAATCCTTGCTCTGTCGCTCTGCGCGCTGTTCCAGCCGGCTGCTTGCGCCGCAAGCCGCAGTGAATTTCTGTCACTGTGCGCAACGGGCAAACTCTCTGATGTAAGCGCTGCTGTCAAAAGAGGAGCTGATGTCAGCCGGATTGAAGACGGCGAAAGCCCCCTTCTGTGCGCTGCCCGCGAGCAGGACGATCCGCGCGTCATTGAGTTTCTCGTCAGAAAAGGCGCCGACGTCAACGCCGCCAATCCGCAGGGCATGACGCCGCTCATGGTTGCCGCCATGCACAATCCGCGCACCAATATCATCACAGCGCTGCTTTCCAGCGGAGCTGACCCGAAAATCCTCGATCCGATGGGGCACAGCGCCGCCTACTACGCCGCGCGCTACAACAGAACGCCTGCCGTCCTGACGCGCCTCCTCATCGCCCTCGGCAACGTCAACTACCGCACAGAGACGGGCTACACGGCAATGATGGCTGCCGCCCAAAACCCCAACTACAAAATGACAGAAGCACTTTTGCGCGCCGGCGGCAACCCAAAGATCCGCGACGCGCACGGCCGCACCGCCCTGAGCTACGCGGCGGCGTCCAACACAAATCCCGCTGTGCTCGAACTTCTTCTGCGCGAAGGCTGCTCTGCTGACGACGGTGATTCACAGATGAGAACAGCTGTGATGTACGCCGCCGCCCGCAATCCCAGCGAGGACATCATGAAAGAGCTGCTAACTCGCAATCCCGACCTGTCGAAGCGCGACAGAGAAGGCATGACCGCGCTGATGCACGCCGCCCGCACGGGAACAAACCCGCGCATTATCGAGCTGCTTCTCGATCACGGAGCGGACAAGACAAAAACAACTGAAAACGGCAAGACCGCCGCTGATTTCGCATCCATGAACCCGCCGATCAGCAACAGTCATGCCCTGACACTGCTTCGGTAGCAGCGCCTCAGACAATTGAATAGGACAGTTCGAAACCATCCTGTCTTGAAACAAAACTATGGAAATGCCCGGCGCAGACCGTCTAATGTCTGCGGCGTGTCTTTTGGGATGGAGCGCTTTTGGAAGCGCTCCATTTTTCATGCGCCTCGGGTTCGCTGTCCTGCTATTGCCGTGAGCGCGCACGAACACGACACGAATCCAAGGAGAACCATCTCATGAAAAACACGTTCACCGCAACAGAAAAAATCACCGCTTCAGGAGTCGTCATGGCGCTGTATATCGCCGTCATGCTGGCAACACAGAACTTTGCGTTCGGACAGTATCAAATCCGAATCGCCACGTCGCTCTACGCGCTCAGCGCCGTCTTTCCGTTTCTCGTCGTACCTCTGGCGCTGGCGAACTTTCTCAGCAACGTTCTCATGGGAGGACTCGGCGTTTTGGACATGGCAGGCGGACTGCTCGTCGGACTCGCGACGGGCATGGCAGTCCTCTGGGGAGCGCGCACGCGCTGGAGCGGAGCCGCAACCGCTCTGGCAATCACGCTGATTCCAGGCCTGGGCGTTCCCGTGTGGCTGTCGGTCATTTTGAACGTTCCTTATTCAATTCTCGCCGTCAGCCTCGTCATCGGTCAGATTATCCCCGGTCTCTGCGGCGCACTCCTCGCTGCCGCGGTCAAAGAACGGCTCGACAGACAGTAAAATTAAACCGCACGAAAGGAATGACGCACAATGTCACGCACGCCTGAAGAGATGAAAGAGCTTTCCCTGCTGGGACATACGACGAACTACCGCAGCGACTACGCGCCCGACGTCCTGGAATCGTTCCCGAACAAACACCCCGGACACGACTACTTCGTCAAGTTCAACTGCCCCGAATTTACGAGCCTGTGCCCCATGACAGGCCAGCCCGATTTCGCGACCATCTACATCTCATACGTTCCCGACGAGCGCCTCGTCGAGAGCAAATCGCTCAAGCTCTATCTGTTCAGCTTCCGCAATCACGGCGATTTTCACGAGGACTGCGTCAACATCATCATGGAAGACCTCGTCAGTCTGCTCAGCCCCAAGTACATTGAAGTGTGGGGCAAGTTCACGCCGCGCGGCGGTCTGAGCATCGACCCGTACTGCAACTACGGCAAGCCAGGCACGCCGTGGGAGCAGACTGCCCAGCAGCGCCTCCACTTTCACGACATGTCGCCGGAAATTGTGAATTATCGGAAGTAAAAAGAATAACAGAAAAACAGCTGGGAAGCCTCGCGTGTCAGAGCTTCCCGGCTGTTTGAACATTTGAACTCAGTCTATTTCAGCTTCTCCGGCAGATCAGCGATGCCGCAGTCCTGCCAGCGCAGTGTGTGCGCTTTGAATGCCGTCGTGTACTTGAGCCCGCTTCCCGTCATGACGAGAACGGCGCTCTCGCCTTCCTTGACGATGCCGCGCGCGCGGGCGTTTCTCAGCGCTGCCAGAGGGACGCACGACGCCGGCTGACCGAAGAGTCCGCAGTGCGCCATGTCTGCCTGAGCGGCAACAATCTGCTCTTCTGCAGCAGTTATACCGCAGCCGCCGAGCCGCCGCAGTTCGGCAACGATTCTGTTTCCGCTTGGAGGAAAGACGTTGTCGATCGCGTGAGCAAGCGTTTCGATGGTGTCAAAGCGGCGGATTTTCTCAGCGCCTTCGTCAAACGCGCGGACAATAGGAGCGCAGTTCGCCGCCTGAGCGCAGATGAACTTCGGCATGGAGCTGATGAGTCCGGCGCGGTGCAGGTCTTCAAATCCGTTCATGATGCCGCGCAGGTTGCCGCCGGCGCTCGTGGGAACGATAACCCAGTCGGGGACTTTAAAGCCGCGCGCCTCGGCAATTTCAAACGCGATCGTGCGCGAACCGGCAGCGCGGAACGGCACATCGGAGTTCATAAAGTAGATGCCGCGCTCCGCTCCCAGGCGGAGCGTTTCGCTGTAGAGCGTGTCATACGCTCCGGCGACGCGCAGAAGCCGAGCGCCGTAAATGGCGACGGGGGCCAGTTTTTCATCGGCAACGTTGCCTTTGACGCAGATAAACGTCTCCATGCCTGCCGCCGCGCCGAACGCCGCGACGGATGCCGCCATGTTGCCCGACGACACAGTGCCGATTCGGGTATATCCGAGGGCGCGCGCATGCGCGACGCACGCCGCCGTGCCGCGGTCCTTGAACGACCACGTGGGGTTGGCGCTCTCGTTTTTCACCTCGACGCTTTCAAGCCCCAGTTCGCGGGCAAATGCGTCCACTTTGACCAGAGGCGTGCCGCCCTCGCCGAGCGACGTCCACTCGTCCGCCTCAAACGGGAAAAACGCGGCGTACCGGCGCGACTGAGTCCGCTCTGCCGCGTTTATTTCCGCTCCGTCCCACACAAGGTCAAGAGGTTCGCCGCAGGCACACCGGAAAACGGGGCGCGACGCATCATATTCAGCGCCGCAGCTTTTACAGCGCAAAAGAGCTTTTTTCATCAAATTCCCCTCCGTTCACACGCTAAAATAACAGCTTTTATATCTTAACACAGTACGCGCCGAGAAACATTATAAAATAATATTCTCGGCTGAAGAGCGCGCAAAAAAAATTTTTTGTGAAAATAATGCTTTTGCCTGTTGCATTTTAGGGCTTTTACAGCTTTAATTGACTGTGTATATGCCCTTATGTTCGGGCTTTCATGAAAGCTCCGGAAAAATAAAAAATGGAGGTTGTGGCATAATGACGCAGAACATTGAAGATCCCAAGATGAATACGCCTGAATGCGAGAAAAAAAAGAAAGTTTCCTTTGCCGCAGTTGAATCAAAGGTGAAAGGCTGGTCGCAAAAAGCTGCGTCCGGAACCGTCGCAGGGCTGAAGCGCCTTGCTCCTGATGATTTCCACGAGGAGATCAGCAGCATCAAGGGCGGAGTCAGCTCGCTCAAAGGCAAGTTTGTCAAAAAGGAAAACACCGTCCCCGCCGACGGTCCGATCCCTGTGGATCAGCTGCCTCAAGCTCCTCTGAAGACGCGAATGCTTCAGACAGGGCAGATCTTCAAAAAAGCAATTACAGAGACCATTGAGGCAAAGAGAGAGCAGAAAGGCACGCCGCGCCCCGTCAAGAAGCGGGTTGAAGAGCCTGCCCCCCAGCCGGCGCCCTCTGCTGACGAGCCTGTTTCCTCGCGTGCTTCCGAAGCAGCTGCGCGGGGACGAGCCGCCTTCGCCAAGAGCGCAGAAAAGACAAAATGCATGATTCAGGCGGCAAAAACGAAGTTCTCCTCCCTTTCCGGAGCGGAAACAAAGGCAGCCGGCGCGTCATTTGTTAAAGACGCCAAGGACGCCCTGAAGGACTCCGCCAAGGGAATTGCCATGGGGCTCAGCGCCGCGCGCGGAACTCTGGAAAAAAACCCCGCCGTCCGCACAGTTTTTGATAAAGTGGAAAAAGGCACGCAGCGCGTCAGCTCCCATCTTAAAGGCTCGGAGAGCCTCGCGAAGATGAAGAAAAACGTCTCCGCCGCGGCGTCGTCCGCCGTTTCCGGAATTAAGAAAGCCGCGAACAGCACCAGCGGACAGATTTCTAAGATGAAGGAAAAAGCAGCTGAAAAGACGGCGCGCAGCGCTGACAGCTCAGAAAGTCCGCGCCCCGGCGTCGGCTCCAAGATGAAGGAATGGGGCGCAAAAACAGCTCAGGGACTGAAACAGCAGGGTGAAAAGCTGAAAGGTATTGGACAGAGCGCCAAGGAGAAAATCATCACCAAAGCCGAAAGCACCGAGACAGCAGAACATGACAGCGAGTCATTTGCCGGCAAGCTGAAAAACCTGAGCGGCAAAGTATCCGGCGGAGCGCGCGGCTTTGTTGAAAAAACGCGCGAGCGCGCTGAGCGCTTCATGGATCCTGAAGAGACATCTGAAAACGCCCCCAGCCTCGGCGATAAGTTCAAGGGACTCGGCGAAAAGATCCGCAAGGGCGCGAAAGATATCGCGGAAAACGCAAAGACGAAAGCCGAAGCCCTGCGCCGCAGCGAAAAGGGACAGAACGCCGAAGCGGCAGTTAAAGAGGCGGTAAAAGACGTTCTCCCCGCAGAGGTCATCATCGATGTCGAGCCGGCAGAGCCCGCCAGCGACGAAGAGCAGTACGCCGTGAGCGAGACGATTGACGCGAGCATCATGGGAATTGATGAAGAGATCGCTGTAGAAGTGGTCTCCGCAGAAGACGCTGAAAGCGCGGCGGCGGACGAGCAGAAAAACGGAGAACAGAAAAACGAAAACGGCAAAAAGAGACGCCATCATTAGACCGCAGGCGCCGCTTTCAAACGCATCAACACAAAAGGGGATTTCAGCGTCAGTGCTGAAATCCCCTTTTTCTGCTATCGTCTATTGCGGAAGGCGGATCATCTCCGCGCTGATATCTCCAAGACTGGACGCGCCGGTCATGACCATCGTCTCCGTCAGTTCCGCGGCGATCTTCTCAAAGTACATTTTCACGCCCTCTTCGCCGCCGCCAAGCGATGCCGCGACGACGGGACGACCTATCAGCACGGCATCCGCGCCGAGCGCCAGCGCTTTAAACACGTCGCTTCCAGAGCGGATTCCGCCGTCGACGAATATCTTGACGCTGCTGCCGACAGCCGCGCGGATTTGGGGCAGCACTTCACACGTCGCCTGAGTGCTGTCGAGAACTCTGCCGCCGTGATTCGACACGACAATGCCGTACACCCCCGCCTCCGCGGCTTTCAAAGCGCCGCGCGCCGACATAATGCCCTTGGGGATAAACGGAACGGGACCGGCCGCGCGCACAAGCTCGGCAAGCTCCGCGACGCCTTTGGCGCAGACAGGACAGCCGTTTGCTTTCATGTTCGCCAGACCTGCCGCGTCGATGTCCATCGACAGCGCCATGACTCCGGCGCCGAGCGCTTGGGCAATCCTGTCTTTTGCGCGGGAAAGTTCCCACGGCTTCAGCGTCGGAACGCCGCATCCGCCAATCCGGCGAATCGTCTCAAGCGGCTCAAGGAACGACGCGTCGAGAGGACCGTCGCCCGTAAATGCCGCCGTTCCGGCAGCCTGAGCGCCGCACAGAACTCGCCGCGCCTCTTCTCCCTCTTCAATGTCGACGCCGTAGTTCATCTTCATGCCGCCGATGGGAGCGGCAAACACCGGCATGGAAAATCTTCTGCCGAAAAACTCGCACGAAATGTCCTGCCCTTTATCCTCATAGATTGTGTCCAGAACGATTTTCACGCCGGCAAGCCATTCGACATTTCTGATGAACGACTCGCCCGTGCCCTTGCCGCCGACGCCTGGAACTTCGCCGCGGCAGGCGCGCCCGTTGCAGACAGGGCACATACGGCAGCGGGGCGCCATGATCTCACGCGCCAGGCTCAGCACTTCACTGTAGTTCATGCACATCACCCTCCTATGCGCTCCCAGCCTCAGCTACAGTAGCGCGTTCACAACCATTGTAACGGCAACAGCAGCGGCAACAACCGTCATAGGACTAAAGCCGCGCCACGCCAAAATAATGGACGCCGCAAATGCGCACGCAGCGCTGACAGCGTTTCCAGTGCTCAAAAAAACCTCCGGAACGATAAGCGCCGCCATCACCGTGAAGGGAACACACTTGAAAAAGCGGTTCCAGAACGGCGAAAACCGCATATCCCCCAAAAACGTCAGAGGCAAAGCGCGCGGCAGATATGTCACAGCCACCATCAGCGCGATCATCAGGGTGAACTTCACTGCGCTTCCTCCTTTTTCGGCTCTTCAGGCACGATGAACGCCGCGCCGAGCGCGGAGACGACCGCCGACGACACGACGACGCGCGTTCCCGTTCCAAGGGCGTGCAGCGACGGGACGAAGAAAAAGACCGCGCTGAGCGCAGCGGCAAGCAGCGTGATGAGACACCAGCGCGGCTGCCCTTTGAGCGACGGGACGACGAGCGCTGTCAAAATGGCGTAGAGCGCGATGCCCATGGCGTTCTGAACGAGCGGCGGAAGAGCCTGAGCGGCAGCGTAGCCGATCATGGTCGTTCCCCACCACGACGCCCAGAACGTCGCCATGAGTCCGCCAGTAAAAGGCACAGAAAGCGTGTCCTGCTTGAACGCCGCGGCGACAAACGTTTCGTCAGTAATTCCAAAGCTGATGAGCGCCAGAAGCCAGCGCGGCGTGCCCGGAGCAACTTTTCGCGAGAGCGCGGCGCTCAGCATAAAATGCCTGAAGTTTATTGCAAACGTCGTCAGAACGATGCTGAACAGAGAAGCTGACGCCAGCAGCATATTGACGGCGGCAAACTGGCTGGCTCCGGCAAATACGAAAAACGACAGAGAAAACGTCTGCGCCGCCGTCAGCCCGGCAGAGCGCGCCGTCAGGCCAAAGGCAATTGCCGAGGGAATGACGCCCGTGATGAGCGGAACTGACGCGCGCATTCCAGCTAAAAACTCTTTTTTCGATGAACCATTCATAAAATATCCGCCTCCCGCGCCGTATGCATAGCGCAGAAAAACGCTTCGCTCCTTTCAGTTCAAACTGACGCGCCGTTTGAACAGATAAAAGGTTACAAGATCAAATTTTATTGCTATAATCAAAGCGCATTGCTCACAGAGAATTTTATCACCAAGTTAGATGACACTTAAATTTAGAGGAGGAAGGCTCGCGATGACATGGAAAAAAAGACTTAAAAACATTTTTATAAGACCGACGCCCGAAGAGACTGCCGGCACATCAGACACTCC
>JAXEJY010000115.1:0-10094 GCA_034101315.1 Pyramidobacter sp. | reverse complement strand
ATGATCGCCTACACCACCGGCTCAGGCAACATTCTCTGCAGCCTTCTGGGACTTCCCAACTGGGCGGGCAGCGTCCTGTTCACCGTCCCCTGCGTCCTGGTCGTCTGGCTCGGACTCAAAGCCACCGGTCTGTGGGAGAAGTTCGTCTCCTCCGGCATGGTCGTTCTGCTGTTCGTCATCATCGCCGCGTCGTTCCTGTCCGGCAAGGCTGACCCCAGCCGCGTCATGTACGCGAACTGGCTGTATGCGGTTCCTCTTCTGAGCAGCGCCATTTTCTGCTACATCGCTCAGTACGCCGTTCCTGAGCTCGCCCGCGGTATGCGCCATACGCCCAAGAAACTGCCCGTCGCCATCATGCTCGGCATGTTCTTGACAGGCGTTCTCCTTGCTGTCGTTCCGTTCGCCGTCCTCTCCCTGACGGGCGCCGAAAAGGTCACTCAGGTTGCCACGCTCGCCTGGGGCGAAGCTCTTGGAACGTGGGCGCTCTACACTGCAAACATTTTCGCCCTGTGCGCCATGATGACGTCCTACTGGGCAGTCGGCGGCTCCATGCTGACCAACATCGTCGACATGTTCAAGCTGAAAGACGAACATCACACGGCAACGCGCCTTGTCGCTCTGCTCTGCACTGTCGTGCCTCCGTTTGTCCTCGCCTATGCCGGACTCGTCAGCTTTGTTGACGCCATCGGCTGGGCTGGAACGTTCGGCGGCGTGATCATGTCCATCATCCCCGTCATGATGCTCAACAGCGCCCGCAAGAACGGCGACATTGAGCCCGAATGGAAGTGCGGCTGGTACGCTCACCCCGCCGTTCAGGGAACGATCATCGTCATCTTCGGCGCAACCGCCGTGTACTACGTCTGCTCCATGGTCGGCATCCTTCCCGCCGGCTGGTAAACACGAGCCTCGGCGTCTCTGCCTCTGAAGGAGGAAAACATCATGCGCGTTATCCCGAAGGATAAAGTCATTTTCCATTTCAACCCGACGAACAAAGCCAACTATACGGTTGAAGACGGTGAAGTTTTCTGGGTTGAAGCCGATGACTGCTACAGCGGTCAGATAAAAGACGCCAGCGTCAAGCGCCCCGACATCGACATCAGCATCATGGACTGCGCCGTCGGCCCGATTGACGTGCGCGGCGCCAAGCCGGGCGACACGCTCTGCGTTGAAGTCCTCGCCATTGACCTGGCGCCACAGGGCGTCATGGTGACGTCGGTCGGACTGGGCGTTCTGGGCGACAAAATCACCGAGCCGGACACGAAGATCATTCCCGTGCGCGACGGTTTTGCCCACTTCTCCGATGACATCAAAATCCCTCTGTCGCCGATGATCGGCGTCATGGGCGTCGCCACAAAAGAGGGCGAAATTCACTGCGCAGTTCCTGCCGACCACGGCGCCAACATGGACACGAAGCTCGTCCGCGTCGGCTCGCGCGTCTATTTCCCCGTCAACGTCGAAGGCGCGGGACTGGCTGTGGGGGACATGCACGCCTGCATGGGCGACGGCGAGCTGTCCGGAACGGGAATCGAAATTGCCGGACGCATGTGCCTGAAGACGACGGTTTATCACGACTGCCCCATCGAGCGCCCCGTCATTGAGACGGAGGACGGAATCTACTTCCTCGCCTCGCGCGCGACGCTTGATGAGAGCATCCGAGTCGCCGTCGACGACGCGGTGAAGTTCCTGATGAAGAAGTTCTCCATCAGCTTCCCCGACGCCTACCGTCTGATGAGCGCAACCTGCGACGCGCAGATCTGCGAAGTCGTCGACGACAACGTGACCGTTCGCGTTCACTGCCCCAAGTTCGACAACCGCGTCAGGACGCTTCTGTAATCTGTCTGTGCGTAAAAAGCCCCGGCTTTGAGCCGGGGTTTTTTTGTGTTTTTGACGGCTTGAAACATTATTCGGCGTAAAAAGTGTACTTATACCGCAAAAGTTCGTTGCAATTTTTGTGTTTTTGTCTTATGCTCTTTCTGAAAAGATCTGAACGGAGGCGGAGAATCATGGAGCGCGCTGCGATGGAAAAACTCTTTCAATGGAAGCAGAGCACACGCCGCAAACCTTTGATTATTGAGGGCGCGCGGCAGGTCGGCAAGACGTGGCTGATGAAAGAATTCGGCAGACGCGCGTATGCTGACACGGTATATGTCAACTTCGACTCAAATTCGCAGATGGTAGAGCTGTTCGCGTCCGACTTGAAGCCTGACCGGCTCGTCATGGGGCTGGAGCTGTATGCCGGACATAAAATTGACCCGAACTGCACACTGCTGATTTTCGATGAAGTTCAGGAAGTTCCGCGAGCGCTTGCGTCGCTGAAATATTTCTGCGAAGAGGCGCCGCAGTATCACATCATATGCGCCGGGTCTCTTCTCGGCATCGCGCTGCACAGGGGCACATCGTTTCCCGTCGGCAAGACAGACTTTATGAAACTCTATCCTCTTTCGTTCAAAGAGTTTTTGGCAGCGGACGGCAAAGAGCGCTTCGCCGCGCTCCTTGAGACTCAGGATTTTGAGATGATTGCCGGCTTCAAACAGATGTACATTGACGCGCTGAAACAGTATTATTTCGTCGGCGGAATGCCGGAAGCCGTGCAGAGTTTTGCAGAGAACAAAGACTTCGGTGAAGTTCGCGAAATACAAAAGCGGATTCTTGCTGCGTATGAACAGGACTTTTCAAAACACGCGCCAAATGAAATCGTCCCGCGCCTTCGCATGGTGTGGAACTGTATTCCGTCACAGCTCGCCAAAGAAAATAAAAAGTTCATCTACGGGCTTGTCCGCGAAGGGGCGCGTGCCAAGGACTTTGAGACAGCAATCCTCTGGCTGTGCGACTGCGGTCTTGTCCACAAAGTCAGCCGCGTCAGCGCACCGCGCATCCCTCTGCGCGCGTATGAGGACTTCAAAGCGTTCAAGCTGTTCGCCGCCGATGTGGGGCTTTTAAGCTGCATGGCAGGGCTTGGCGCGCGCACTCTGCTCGACGGCAATGATCTATTCTCAGAGTTCAAGGGCGCTCTGACAGAACAGTATGTCTGCCAGGAGCTGAAAACGATTCAAGGATTAAACGTATATTACTACACGAACGAAAGAGGCTCCTGCGAAATAGACTTTATTGTTGACACGGGTGAGCAGATTATCCCCGTGGAAGTAAAAGCAGAAGTCAACCTCAAGGCGAAAAGTCTGAAAACATATCACGACAGATTCTCGCCTGCGCTGTCGGTCAGAACGTCCATGGCCGATTTTAAAAGAGAAGAATGGCTGCTGAATCTGCCTCTGTACGCCGTCGGACAAATTGCCTCCGTCAAATAGCAGCGAGACGGCGCGGTATCCGCGCTGAGCGCCAGAAGCCACAGCTTAAGCCGAGGCTCGCAAAACGGTAATACTTGAGATTCAGAGAACAGGCATGACTTAAGTCATGCCTGTTCTGCTTTGTGATGTATATCTACAAGTATTCATCAAAAAACTTTTCTTCATCGCCTCTTTGCCATGCACCATTTCTCGTTAATGACGATACTGAATTATCCTTGCTCGCTCACAATATGTTTCTGAATATCTTCAATAGAGGGAAGCTGTTTGCTCAGATTTTCGGGCAGATCGCTCGTGACCTTATATTCGCTGACGCCGATGGGCTTCGACATGTCTTTAAGGGCGTACTCTGCGACAATGTTGTTTTTACTCTTACAAAGCAGTAGACCAATCGTAGGATTATCGTGCTCAGACTTCAAAATACCATCAACAGCTGAAAGATAGAAGTTAAGCTGACCAACATAGTCTGGCTTAAACTCACCTGTCTTTAATTTGATAACAATATAGCAACGCAGATTGAGATTATAGAACATCAGGTCAATGTAAAAATCGTCGCCGCCCACGTTGAGATGATACTGATTGCCGAGAAAAGCGAAGCCAGTCCCCAACTCTAAAAGGAGTTTCGTCACGTTCTTCACGAGAGCCTGCTCAATATCTCTTTCCAGCATATCTTCCTTGAAAGGAATAAAGTCAAAGATGTACGGATCTTTCATCGTCTGGACAGCCAGTTCACTTTGGGGAGCAGGCAGACGGTTTTCAAAGTTACTGACTTTATCCGCAATAGCTTGACGCTGATAAAGTCCGCTTTCGATCTGGTGAATCAGAACACTGTGAGACCATCCATTCTCTGCCGTTTTGCGGATGTACCACTCGCGCTGTTCAGGGGTTTTTACTTTATCTAAGATTGCTGTATTATGCGACCATGGAATTTGTGCAGACACTGTCTGCACAAATTCTACGTCGTCGTAAGTCGCTGCAAACTTCGCCATATATTTAAGATTTCTGACAGAATAGCCTTTAGCTTCGGGAAAGGAGAGCTTAATATCAGCAGCAAGATTTTCGATAAACTTATTGCCCCAAGATTTATGCTCATTGATAATACGACCAATGCCGTGATAGAGCAAAATAAGCTCTTTGTTCACGCTCAACGTTGCTTTATATTGTGCCTGTCTAATTTGCTGCTTAACGATCTGAACTAAGCCCAGATATTCATTATTGTTTATTAGCATTTCCAAATCCTCCGATCAATCCATTGGCTTATATTCAGTAACGGATTTGAGATAGGCAGCAAGGTTGCCATTTAGAATGATCCCAACACACGCTAACGCCCAACCCCCAGCTATCCATATTGAACGTGCAAGACAATAATTGTGTATGTATGCCATCTTTTCATTCGCACGCACTCAGCGTACATATTTTATAGCACGAAGATGTTTCATTTTTCAATACGTTCACTGAAACTCTGAGCGCGTATGAGGATTTCAAAGCGTTCATGCTGTACGCCGTCGGACAAATTGCCTCCGCCAAATAGCAGCAAGACGGCGCGGTATCCGCGCCGTCTCGCTGTTGTATTTTCGATGATGAAATGTTTTACAGATACAGCGACACGGCGCAGTAGACGAGCAGGAGCGCCATGACGGTGTTGGCAAGGCGTTCGTGGCTGCTCAGGAAGCGGCTGAACGCCGCGCCGAACAGCGCCCACGAGCTGGTGGACACAAACGCCATTGCCGCCAGAAACGCGGACACGCCGGCATACACAGCAAGCGACGACGTGTGCGGCAGAACAAATGTCGACATGATGGTGATGCCGTACAGGATGACCTTGACGTTGACGAGCTGAAGCAGAAGTCCCGACAGAAATGTGCAGTCAGACTGACTGCTGCCGTGCGAGCCGCCGCCTGAGTACGTTTTCCACGCCAGCCACAGGATATACGCCGCGCCCAGCGCCAGAAGCCACGGCTTGAGCGGCGGAATTTTTTCAAGGAGGACGGCGCTGAACAGAGCCGCCGCCAGCATGATGACAAAAAATCCGGAGGCGATTCCCAATCGGTACGCCATAGAGCGCCAAAAGCCGTAGCGTCCGGCGTTTGACATGGACGATATGTTGTTGGGACCCGGCGTGAACGTCGAGACGGCAACGTAGCTGAGAAAAGGAATCCAGTTCATGACTTTGTATCTTCTCTCTAGTTCTTCATCTCTGCCGGCTCAGCCGCGGTCAAAGAACGGGCTTTTTCCGGAAATGCTCAGAGGCAGTCCCAGCCAGATGACGTTGTCCATGCCCTCGTAGTTCATCTCAGCCGCCGTTTTGCCGACGGAGAACATGATGCGCGTGTCGACGCAGCCGTGCGCTGCCGCAGCGGCTGCTGCCTCTGCGGCGATGCCGAGATCAATCGTCATAAACGCGCAGTGACCGCCGTGCTCGGCGCACGCCGCGCAGTTCTCAAAGCCGCAGTACGAGCAGAACGACAGTCCGGCGCAGGCAGGACGGACGCCGACGAGGACAACCGCCTGCGCGGCGCGCAGGTTGCCGGCGTCGCGGCGGATAAAGTTCGGCGCGCCGCCGTATTCGCGCTCCGACACGAAAAGCATTCTCTCCGCCAGAGCGTCTTTTTCCTCTCCCGTCAAAACCAGCGTGACGATGTTGTCCTTGCCCCGCGTCTTGGGCGCGGTGCGCGCGACGGCGCACATGTTCGCCGCTGTCTGCATAAGCGCGTTGTGTTCCATGTCAGTATGCGTGTAAATCATCGTGCAATCCCCTCTCTGATGACGTTGGTTTGAAAAAAGAAAGACCACTTATATGCAATATATCACAGCGCAAAGGCAAAGACAAGTAAAAAAGAGCGGCGCCGCTTCCCCGCAGGAAACGACGCCGCTCTTTATGTGTGCGAAAAAGTGAAAAGTGTTAGTTCTTCTTGCCGCGCTCGGCAAAACGCTGGCGCTCGAGGTCGCGCAGTTTGCGGCGCAGGACTTTGCCCACGGCATTGCGCGGAAGCTCCTCGACGAACTCAATCGCGCGCGGCGTCTTGTAGTGCGACAGAGCGTCCTTGCAGAAGTTGATCAGCTCACGCTCCGTCGGAGCCTGAACGTCGGGCTTGACGACGACAAACGCCTTGACGATTTCGCCGCTGATGGCGTTGGGGCTGCCGACGACAGCGCAGTCGGCGACGGCAGGGTGCGTCATGAGGTAGTTTTCTACTTCCTGAGGATAGACGTTGAAGCCGCTGACGATGATGATGTCCGTGGCGCGGTCGATGATTTTCATGTAGCCGTCTTCGTACAGCTTGACGACGTCGCCGGTGTTGAACCAGCCGTTGTCGTAGCGCTCGGCAGTCGCCTGAGGCATGCGGAAATAGCCCTTTGCGACGCAGGGGCCTTTGACCCACAGGACGCCTTCGTCGCCGTCGGTGATCACTTCGCCCTCAACGGTGCGCAGCTGGTGCTCGTAGCAGCTGATGAACGGGCCGATGAATCCGGGGCGCGCTTCTGACTCTTCGTGGACGGCTGAGACGACCGACGCGCACTCCGTCAGACCGTAGCCCTCGTGAATGGGAATGCCCAGGAACATCTTCGCCTTCTCGTGCAGCTTGACGTCGCACGGCGCGCCGCCGCAGACGATCTTCTTGAGGAACGGCGGCGGAACTTTCGGGCCGCGGCTGATTCCCTCGCACAGCATTCCGACGATCGTCGGAACGACGATGATGACGGTAATGCCCTCTTTGTACAGGGCGTTGAGCGTGCGGCTGGGCGGCATGAACGACGGCAGGACAACCTGCTTGTAGCCCATGACCAGCGGCAGAGTGGACGACAGGCAGAAGCCGAACACGTGGAAGTTGGGCAGAAGCGTCAGAACTGTCTGATCCTCGTTTATCTTGAGATAGACATGCTCGCAGGTGTTGAGGATGTTGGACAGGACGTTTTCGTGCGTCAGAGGAACCGCCTTGGGAAGCCCCGTCGTCCCCGACGTGGCAAAAACGACTGCCATTGACTCGTCCTCAAGGGAGGCGGCGGCGTTTCCCGTGATGACGGGAAGCGGCTCAGCGATGGAGACAGCATGTGCCGAAACGCCGGCGGCGCACAGCTTTTCGGCGAACGCCTCAAGCTCCTTGACGCCCTTCATCGTGATGACGGCAAACGGATCGACCAGCTTAATCGCGCCGAAAACGAGCTCCATGCCCGCGTGGTGGCTGAGCGGCACGACAGCGCCTTTCAGCTGCCAGACGGCAAGCGACAGCGCCAGCATGAGCGGGCTGTTGGGAAGCACGGTGACAAGGCGCATGCCGGGCTTGAAGCCTGACGCTTCAAGCGACGCGCGGCACGCGGCGGCAAGACCGCCGATTTGGGCTCGCGTCAGATGGACGCCTTCAAAAACAACGCACTCGCGCTGCGGGTCTTCAGCAATTCGCGCCGCGATATGTTCTTCAATTCTTCCGTACATGACAGAATACCCCTTTCAAAAATGAGATTGAGGACAGTTACATATCAATGCGGATGCCCAGAGCGACAATGTGGGCGTCGTTATTGTCCGATGTGGCAGTGGCAGGAGCTCCGGGAGTCGGCAGCGCGCCGGCGGGGTTGGCAATCTGCTTGTCGTCGATGACCATGTAGCCGTAGCCCAGCGAGTACTCGATATTCTTGTTTCTGTAGCTGAATCCGAGCGTGTACGTCTGACGCTTGCCGACAGGAACCATGAAGTCGGTGTGCTTCAGCTCAGAGTCAGCGGCTGACAGAGAGTCGTACACATAACCGGCGCGAACCGTCCAGCGGCTGTTGAGCTTGTGCTCGACGCCGAACTGATAGCGCCAGCCGTCCTGCCAGTTCTTGACCTCTTCGCTCGGGAACGGATCGCCGCCGGTGAGCGGGAAGCTGTTGAAGAGAATGCCCAGCTTGTCATATCTGCTCCAGTTGGTGCGGATGGCGTTGAACTCGGCGCGCGTTCTGTCGTTGAACTTGTAGCCAAGACCAAGCGTGTAGCTCTCAGGCAGCGTGACACCGCCTGACGCAATTGCATCAAGGCTGCCCAGAGCTCCGGGACCGCCGCGGAATTTGACGTTGGCGGAGTTGATGTCCTGCTTCACTTCAGACCGGTACACAAAGCCGAACGACCACTTGGGCGTGATGTCCCAGTTCAGACCGGCGCCCCAGCCGTAGCCCCATGTCGAGCCGTCAAGGTTCATGTTCCAGCTCATCGGCGTGTTGTAGACGCCGACGTACTTGTCGATGACGAGGTTGGCGTACATCAGCTCAGCGTTGACCGCCAGAGAAAGATTCTTGCCCATTTTCCACGCCAGAGTGGGCGTGATGGAGAACGTCGTCAGCTCGGCGTTGTGGCTGTTGTAGCGTCCCATCCAGTCGGGCTCGTAGCTGGCTTTCAGACCGAAACGGGGAAATACGCCGATGCCGAACCACGCGTTGGGCTGAATTTTGCGCGCGTAGAACATCGTGGGGACGATGCCGGGGTTGGGGCGGTTGTGCTCTGATCCGAGATAATTGCCTGCCGCGTCCCAGAAGCTGCCCCATCCGCGCGGATCGATGTGCGTCACCGCGGCAACAAACTGACCGCGCTCGTCAAGAGCGGTAATCGCCGCAGGGTTCGTGGCGATCGCCGAGACTTCGCCGGAGAACATGCCGGCGCCGCCCATACCGACCGCGCGGGCGCTCCACTCGTACACCGCGAAACCGTCTGCCAGCGCGGGGGACGCCATAAGCGCCGCTGACAAAGCCAATGCTGCTGAAACTTTCTTAATTGCCATCCTCTGTACTCTCCTCTGCACCTTTATTGTGGTCCTGTTTTATCGCTGATTTTTTATCCGACGGCGCGTTCATCGAAACGCCGATTCGTATCGCCGGCTCAAGGTCGTAGTAGCGCAGCAAATGAGCCAGCGTTTTTGACGCCAAATAATCGCGGATTGCGATGGTCAGCTCGTCGACAAGCGCGCCAATAAGGCAGTGCTTGCCGCGGCAGCCCTCAAATCCGCACCCCGTCGGCACAAGCGGTCCTCCGAGCAGCTCAACGACGACAAGTGTGTTGATATCCTGCGGGGGCATTGCCAGCTTGTAGCCTCCGCCCGGGCCTCTGACCGCCTCAACGTATCCGGAGCGGGCAAGACGCTGAAGGACTTTTGACAAGTGCCCTTCAGAGGCTTTCAGCGTGTCGGCAATGTGCTTCGCCGACAGACAGCACCCAGGGTCACGCCCCAGCTCCACCAGAGCATGAAGCCCCAGAAGAAGCGGTTCCGGCAGGTCAACAATCGGATTCATTTACGCGGCCTCCTCTTAAAAAGAGAATAGCGGATACCGTTTTCCGCTTTTTAGCATAATAACGGATATGTTATTCTACTTTTATGTTTTTGACAAGTGCCAAAAGAGAAAATATTTTCGCCAAGAGGAATATTTTTGTCCCTGACAGAAAAAGCGCCGGAGTCTCTTTTTCAGACTCCGGCGCATGTTTTTTGAGCGTGAGGGTTATTTTTCAAGAGCGGCGGCGATGAACGACGCAAACAGAGGGTGCGAGGTGACGGGACGCGACGTGAATTCGGGGTGGAACTGAACGCCGACGAACCAGCGGCAGTTTGTGTTCTCCATGATCTCGACCTGACCGCCCGTGGGGCAGATTCCGGCGACTTTCATTCCGGCGGCTTCGTAGCGCGCGCGGTACGCCTCGTTGAACTCAAAGCGGTGGCGGTGGCGCTCGCTGATATGCTCGGCGCAGTAGATCTGCTCGCGCGCTTTAGAGCCCTGGATCAGGCTGCACGGATACGCGCCCAGGCGCATTGTGCCGCCGCGGACGGTGAC
>JAXEJY010000114.1:0-15568 GCA_034101315.1 Pyramidobacter sp. | reverse complement strand
ATAATGCCGAAAATCTCTCCGTCGTTAATCGTCAGATCGATGCCTGACAGCGCTTCAAGTTTTTCGCCGTCTGCCGATGTGTAGAACTTTTTGATGCCGCTCAGCTGAATCACTGTATCCCCTTCTTTTCTCTCGCGTTCTTTTATCGGAGAATAAAAAAGCCGCCCTGTCAGCGACAAGGCGGCATAAATGCGGCGCGGAGCTCCCCTCATCGCTGTCAGCTGGACCACCTTACCCCTAGCGGGCAGGTTGGTGCAGGATCATCGAGCTGACTCTCTCCCCTGACTCTTGATAAAAGATGCTGTATTTTGTTGCGTTGCATGATATCACGCCAAAGCGCGGAACGCAAGCCCCCCGGCGTGAAATTTTTATGAAGTTTTCTTCTTTTCTGTTCCGCTAAGGCTCAGCGCCCTGACAGCTTGAGGAGCGTATTGCACAGCAGGTCGTAGCCGATTGGCAGCGCGGCTTCGTCGAAGTCGAACCGGTCGTTGTGGTGTCCGGCTGCTGTCGTCGCGCCGAGTCCGATGTACGTTGCCTTGCCGCCGTGTTCCTGAACGCGCTCCATCAGCCAGCATGCGTCGTCGCTCCCTGACATGAGATGATCGATCTCAGCGCTCGTCACGCCCTCAGTCTCCCGCGCCGCCTCGCAGACGACTGCGGCGAGTTCTGCGTCGCTGGCGGTTGTGTTTGCTTCGCCGCGCTTCGTAATGGTGACGGGGCAGTCGTACATCGCTGACGCGCCGTTGAGAACCTGCAGCGCGCGGTCATAGACGTACTGAAGAAGCTCATTCGTCTCGCCGCGCGTCTCAATTTTCATGTGCGCGCGGGGGGCGATGACGTTTCGTCCTTCGCCGGCGTTCAGGACGCCGACGTTGATTCGCGTCAGACCGCCGCGGTGCGGCGCGATGGCGTGAAGGTTGAGCGCCGCCGTCGCAGCCGCCAGCAGGGCATTTTTGCCCATGTTCGGCTCGCCGCCGGCGTGAGCTCCCATCCCCTTGAAGTCGACGTCGATTTTTGTGGTGCACAAAAAGCCGTGCGTGCCGCCGAACACTGTGCCCGTCGGAACGCCAAGACCCAGGTGCAGAGCGATGAACACGTCCGCGTCGTCGACAAGACCGGCTTTCGCCATCGCGTAGCCGCCGCGCACGCCTTCTTCAGCCGGCTGGAACAGAAAACGAACAACGCCCTTCAGAGAGTCTTTGTTTTCCGCAACGAACTCGGCGAGCGCCAAGCCCAGTGCTGTGTGTCCGTCATGTCCGCATGCGTGCATGCAGCCGCGGTTGACCGATCGGAATCCTTCGCGCGCTGGCAGATGTTCGGCGTCATCAGCCTCGTCTGTGTCGACGCCGTCAATGTCAAATCGCAGCGCGACGACCGGACCGGGACGCCCTGTATCGAGCTCTGCAACAAGTCCTGTGTAGCCGCCGGCGCGCTTCACCCACTCGGGAGAAGCTCCCTGGCTGAGAGCCCGCTTTTCTTCCGCTTCAACGTCAATCGTGCGTCCCATGACAGTTTCGGGAACGATGTATTCAGCTCCCACTTTAACGGCGTATCCGAGGGCGCTCATCACTTCAGCCGCTTTGGCAGTTGTGCGGAACTCTGCCCAGCCCGTTTCAGGGCAGCGGTGAAAATCGCGCCGCCGCTGAATCATCCGCTCGATGCGTTCTCTTCTGGTGTCTGTCATTTCAGTCCCTCCGGAATGAAATCAAGAAGTTTGAACGCCGTCGCGGCGAGATATTTGACGCCTGAGGGGAAGCATTCAGGATCAGGCAGGAACTTGTCGTTGTGAAGCGCGGGCATGTCCTCCGGCTTGACGCGTGCCGGACGGCAGCCCAGCAATGCGAACGCCGCAGGAATCTGGAGCGTGTAGAACGCGAAATCCTCGCCCGTCGGCGGAACGGGAAGATCGGGCAGAACGCCGGCATCGCCCAGAATGTCACGCACGGCTTCTCTGGCTGTCGGAATAAGACGGGCGTCGTTGATCGTCGACGGGAAACCGACCTGATAGTCTATTTCCGCCGTGCAGCCGTATGCGGCTGCTGCGTTGACGGCAGCGCGCTCAATCCACTTCGGAAGGTTTTTGTGATCTTCTTCGTCGAAACTGCGCACTGTTCCGTCAAGGTCGACGCGGTCGGGGACGATGTTGTAGCGGTCGCCGCCCTTAATTGTTCCGATGGTGATGACGGCGGCGTTGCGCGGGCGCATGTTGCGCGAGATGATGGGCTGAAGCGCCATGATGACGGCTGACGAGGCGACGATTGCGTCGGCTCCCTGATCCGGCATGGACCCGTGGCACGCTTTCCCCTTAATCGTCATCTTGACGTGGTCGGACGCGGCAGAGACGGCGCCCGCCTGAACGCCAATTGTGCCTGTTGCGAGCGTCGGCCAGACGTGCAGACCGATTATGGCGTCGACATGGGGATTTTCAAGAGCGCCGTCGCGGATCATTCCGGGAGCGCCGCCCATGGGAGTCATCTCTTCTGAGGGCTGGAAGATAAACTTGACGCTGCCGCGGATTTTGTCCTTCATCTCGCAGAGGACGTGGACGCATCCGAGGAGAATGGACGTGTGGGCGTCGTGCCCGCAGGCGTGCATGACCCCCTCGTTCTGCGAAGCAAACGGACAGCCAGTATTTTCAGTGATGTTCAGAGCGTCCATGTCAGCGCGGAGTGCGACGCACGGACCGGGAGCCGCGCCCTTGAGCAGAGCGACGATGCCGTGTCCGCCGACGTTTGTGCGGATTTCATCAAGGGGCAGCGTTTTCAGAACGTCATAGACAAACGCAGCGGTCTGTTCCTCGTGATAGCTGGGTTCAGGGTGAGCGTGAATATGGCGGTAGCATTCCATATACTTCTCGCGGTACTTTTTCTCAAGTTCAGCAATCTGATTCAGCACGATGAAATTCCTCCTTTGGGATTCCCCTACGCGGTTCGGTTGGAATACTGCTTTGTATTCTGCATGAAAAGAAGAGAAAAATCAAGAATTTTTTACTTAATCAGCAAGGGGTTTCATCTTTGAGAAAAACGCCCTGTAGCAGCGCTGAAGCGCTGCAAAGTCGGCTTTGCTGACGAGTTCGATCGGCGAGTGCATCGAGAGGAGCGCCGGTCCGATGTCAATGATGTCAGCGCCCAGACGGGCGATGTATTTGGCAAGCGTGCCGCCTCCGGCAGCGTCGATCTTGCCGAATGAGCCTACTTGCCACGGCACGTCTTCAGCGTCGAGAAGGGAGATAACAGTCGCCATCAGTTCGCCGCGCGCCTCGCTTGCTTCATATTTCCCGCCCGAGCCTGAAAATTTGACGAGGACGACGCCGTTGCCGCACAGAGGCTGCTGGTCGCGCACGTATGACGATTCATACAGAGGGTTGCGCCCCGATGTCACGTCGGCGCTGATCGCCGCGGTCGCGGCGATCGCTTTTCTGAGCGTCAGAGCGTCGCAGGGCGACTTCTGAAGGCGCAGAAGCTCAAGCATGAACGTCTCAAAGAACGCGCCGTCAGCACCGGCGACTCCGTCGCTGCCGATTTCCTCTTTGTCCATGACCATGTGGACAGCTGTCCGTTCGGGGACGGGCGTCATGTCGAGAAAGGCGCTCCACGACGCTGCGGTGCAGACTCGGTCGTCCAAACCGTACGCGCCGATCATGGAACGGTCAAATCCGAATTCATGCGCCGCGCCTGCGGGGACGAGCGCGAGATCGGCAGATGCCAGAACAGTGTCGTCCAAGCCCCATTTCTCCTTGATCAGCTGCTTGAGCGCTGTCAGGACAGGCGTCTCGTCCTCGCAGTCCGGCGCAGGCGCTGAACCGGCGATGATGTCAAGATTTTCTCCTTCGACGGCGTTTTTCGCCGTGCGCTTGTCCATGCCGCTGTCGACGTGAATTTCGAGGTCGGGAACGGTGAAGCGCGGCTCGTTCGGGTTTTCTCCGATGACGAGGGGAATCGATCTGCCGTCGCGGTCGTGAATTTCGCCGTGCAGCGCCAGAGGAACGTTCGTCCACTGATATTTTTTGATTCCGCCGTAGTAATGGCAGTCAAACATCGCCATGCCGCTGTTTTCGTACAGCGGGCGCTCCTTGACGTCAATTCGCGGCGAGTCGCCGTGCGAGATGACGGCGTTTACGCCCAGAGAGACGGGATCCGTTCCAATGCGGGCGGCGGCGAAAGCGCGGTTTTTCCAGTTCATGTATACAATGTCTCCGGCTTTCGCTGAGGCGCAGTCCTGAATCGGGTTCGCTCCGATTTTTTTGAGGGCGTCGGCGCAGCTGCGGACGACTTCGCGTTCAGTCTTGTTTTTCGTGATAAAATCCATGAGCTGAGAGCTTAAAACGCCGAGTTCCGGCGAATTTCCGTATTTTTCCCAGCTTTTCAGGCTGTTTTTTTTCAAATTGATTTCCTCCAAACGGTAAACATAATGTAAAATAGAACACTGGAACAGTATAGTCGCAATTGCCGATCTTATCCAGAGGCATTTTTATGAAGAGGCGGTGCAGCAGACATGTTTATCACCATTGAAGGAATAGACGGCTCAGGAAAGTCAGTTCAGGCGCAGCGCCTTGTAGAAAAGCTCGTTCAAAACGGCAGGCATGTCCTGTGGACGCGCGAGCCGGGAGACTGGGCGCAGGGAGGCGCCGTCCGATCAATTTTGCTGAACGGGGCTCTGCGCCATCCGGCGACTGAGCTGCTGCTGTTCATGGCTGACCGCTGCGAGCACGTCAAACAGACGATTGCTCCGGCTCTGGAAGCCGGCACGACTGTCGTGTGCGAGCGCTACAACGATTCAACGCTGGCGTATCAGTGCTGGGGACGCGGGCTCGACCGCGCCATGATCGAGAACATAATGGAGTGGTGCCAGCTTCCCGTCCCTGACATGACATTTTTGCTGAGTCTGTCCGCCGAAGAAGCGGCGAAGCGCCGTCAGGCGCGCGGCGGAAGCGACAGAATAGAAGGTGAGCTGCTCGATTTCCACCGGCGTGTCGCCCGCGGTTTTGAGGAACTGGCGAGCCAGTTCCGCAGCAGAATTGTCAGAGTCAGCGCTGCTCAAACGCCTGAAAAGGTGAGCGAGTGCATCGAATCGGAACTGCGCAGACGAGGCGCGCTGTGATTCAGATTGAATCGCTTTTGGGCGAAGATCCTCACTGGCAGGAGCTTTTGCGCTTCATCAGCGGCGGCGCTGTGCCTGCGGCGCTCGGTCTGGAAATACGTCTGCCGTGGCAGGAAGAGACGGCGAAGTTCTTGGCGCGCCGCATTTTGTGCGATTCAGGAACGGCGTGCGGAACGTGTCCCTCATGCCGTGCGTGGTCAGAGGGAGAACATCCCGACTTGATCACTGCCGGAGCGCCGGGCGAGCCGGCGACGGTTGATGACTGCCGCGCTAAAAGCGGCGATCTGTGTCTTCGTCCTGTCGTAGCCCCTGTGCGGCTTCTTCTCCTGTACGCCCCGGAGAAAATGAACCCCAACGCCGCCAACAGTCTGCTGAAAATCACAGAAGAACCGCCTCCGTGCGGCAGGCTTTTGTACATGATGGACAGAGCGGCTCTTCTTCCTACTTTGCGCAGCCGCCTCTGGATGTTATCATTCAGTCTGGAAGAGAAAATCACTCCGCTTGAACCGCCCTCCGGCGAATCGGAATGGCTGGCGTGGCTTGAGGCGGGAGAAAAGAGAACCGCGCAGGACTGGTACGCCATGGCGCACGGGTATGCGGCATGGCTTTGCAGAAACGGAGATCTGACACGCGCCGGAATGCTGCGTCAGCTGGCTGAAACGGCGATGACGACGCACCTTTCGTCGCCGATGTGGTCTGATATGCTGTTTCTACTGTTGAGAGAGGAGTATCCTTTTGAGCATGTATTTGACGATTTTCGGCAAGCCCCGCTACCTGGGCCTTGTCGTCGCCGATGACGGGACAGAGTTTGAAAAGGGCGAGCAGCTTCTTATTGAGAGCTCGCGCGGACTCGAAGTCGCCGTCGTTGCCGGAGCGATTACTGAGAGGCAGGAAGCCCTCTACAGGGCAATCGACAACCGGCAGGAAGGTCAGCCCAGCAGCGACGCCGGACTTCAGAACGTCGCGTTTGTCCGCCGAGTTGAGCCCGAAGACCTTCAGAACGAAGAGGAAAACCGCGCTGACGAGGACAAGGCGCTTGTCTTGGCGCGCCAGATCCTCCAGAACCACGATCTGGACATGAAGCTTGTCGACGTTGAGTACCTGAATGACCGAAAAAAACTGTTCCTGTACTTCACGTCAGAGCAGCGCGTCGATTTCCGCGCCTACGTGCGCGATTTGGCGCGCGAGTTCCGCACGCGCATAGAGCTGCGCCAAATAGGAGTCCGCGACGAGTCGAAGGTCGTCAAAGGACTCGGCACATGCGGAAAACCCTGCTGCTGCAGCTATTGGCTTCAGCGGTTCATGCCCATCGGCATCCGCATGGTCAAGGAGCAGAATCTGGCGCTCAACCCGACGAAAATATCGGGACTCTGCGGTCGCCTGATGTGCTGCATGAACTTTGAGCAGGAGAACTACCGCGAGCTGTGGAGCAGCCTTCCGGCGCACGGGTCGAAAATCAAAACCGAAAACGGCACTTGGATTCTGCTGGGCGTTGACGTGGCTGCCCGGACGTGCAGTTTGAAGGGACCCGTCGGATTTGTCAACATCCCTGTGAGCATGTATCAAAAGTTCAAGGAAACAGTCCTCGCCGGAGAAGAGTGGAGCAACGAGGCGAACGGACTTGATGAAAAAGGGCGCTCCCTTGTTCAGGAAAACGAAGAAGAACTGCCGAAAGAGCTTGCCGGATTCGTCAAACGCTGCACCGGCTGTTCTGGATGCGGAGGAGACAGAGCGCTCAGCGACAACATCAGCAGCGCGTGCGAAAATCTCTCCCGGACTTTTGCCGAGAAAATGCTCCCCAAATCCCCGCGCCCCGCATCTGGTTCTGAAAATGCCGGTCAGGGCGAACAGCAGGAAAACGGCGCGCCGCACAGAAGCCGCCGCCGGAGAAAGCCGGCGCGCAGAGACGGCGTCGAAAACGCCTCAGACGCGTCCCGTCCGAAGCAGCCGCAGGAGCGCGAGAAAAAAGACGCTTCAAAGCCTCCGCAGCAGAAACAGCGCCCTGCTCAGCACGCTGACGGCGAAAAAGGCGCTGAGAGCGGAAGACAGCAGCCTCGGCGTCCGCGTCCCGACGCGCGCCCTGCGTCCGCGTCCGGCAATCAGGCAGCTCAGGAACAGCACCGCGCGCCGTCAAAACCGAATCACGAGCGCCGCCGCAAAGCGCGCCCTGCGCCTCAAAACGGCGCTGGCGCCAATAAGGAGCAGAACAGTCAGAAAGGAACTGAATAGGCCATGTCGTTTTTGAGCGTGCTGAAGGGAAAGCTCAGCGGCGTCAGAAAACGCTGGAGCAGCGGAGTCATGAAACTTTTCGGCGGTTCGATCGACGATGATTTCTGGCTTGACCTCGAAGACAGCCTCATCGCGGGCGACGTCGGAATTGAGACGACAGAATCGCTCATCAAAGAGATGAAAGACTATCACCGGAAAGAGCGCTGCGACGGCGACGAGCTGCTTCAGCATTTCCGAGCCACGCTGACAGAGCGGCTGAAAAGCGTTCCCGGCATGGGGCAGCCTCTTGCGTGCGGCGAAAACGGGCTGACCGTCATTTTGATGGTCGGCGTCAACGGGAGCGGCAAGACGACCACGACAGGAAAGCTCGCGTGGCTGTGGAAACAGCAAGGGAAAAACGTCATGGTCGCCGCCGCCGACACGTTCAGAGCTGCCGCCATAGAGCAGCTTCAAGTGTGGGGCGAGCGCGCGGGAATCCGCGTCGTCGCGCAGAGACAAGGCAGCGATTCAGCGGCTGTCGTCTTTGACGCCATCACTGCGGCGAAATCAGCACAGTGCGACGTGCTGATTGTCGATACTGCCGGAAGACTTCAGTCAAAGCACAACCTGATGGAAGAGCTCGGCAAAATTTGCCGCGTTGCCGAGCGCGAAGTTGGCAAAGATCACATTGAAAGCATCCTCGTCCTGGATTCCGTCACAGGGCAGAACGCCTTCCGTCAGGCGGAGCTTTTCAACGAAGTCGCTCATCTGACGGGCGTCATTCTCGCCAAGTACGACAACACAGCGAAGGGCGGCATTGTCCTTTCAATAGCGGACAGACTCCGCCTTCCTATCCGCTGCGTCGGGCTGGGCGAAGGCGCAGAAGATCTGAAGCTTTTCTCCCCTGAAGAGTTCATCGAAGCGCTCTTTGGGGATGTTGGACAGAGTGTGTAAAAATTTTATGCGGAGGTTGAGTGTACGATGATTCCTCGTTATGAGACAAAAGAGATGACTGAAATATGGTCGCTTGAAAACCAGTACAGAAGCTGGGAGACCGTTGAGCTGGCAGTGTGCCGTGCGTGGGCGAAAGACGGCGTCATTCCCGCCGAAGCCATGAAGAAAATTGAAGAGCGCTCAGGCTTCGACGTGGACGAAGTCCTGAAAATCGAAGAAGACGTCAAGCACGATGTCATCGCCTTTGTCACAAACATGGCAGATCACGTCGGACCCGAAGGCCGTTTTATCCACCTCGGGCTGACCAGCAGCGACGTCGTGGACACGGCAAGCTCTCTGCGCCTCAGACAGTCTCTCGACATCGTCATCAAACAGCTTGACGTCCTCATGGAAGGCGTGATGGAGCGCGCTCAGCAGTACAAATACACTCCGTCAGTCGGACGCAGCCACGGCATTCACGCCGAACCCCTGACATTCGGTCAGAAAATCCTGAACTGGTACTCAGAGCTTTTGAGAGATCACAAGCGCCTTGAGCTTGCGCGGGAAGAAATTTCGTGCGGCAAAATCTCCGGCGCTGTCGGAACGTACGCACACTGCCCTCCTCACATTGAAGCGTCCGTCTGCGCTGAGCTTGGGCTGAAGCCCGACCTCGTCTCGACGCAGATAATTCAGAGAGACCGTCACGCCATGGTGATGTTCGCCCTTGCCAGCGTCGGCGAGGCAATGGAGCGCATCGCCACGGAAATCAGACATTTCCAGCGCACTGAAGTCCTTGAAGTCATGGAGCCGTTCGGCAAAAAGCAGAAAGGCTCGTCGGCAATGCCTCATAAGAAAAACCCCATCCAGAGCGAAAAAATCTGCGGCATGGCGCGAATGCTGCGCGCCTATACCGTCGTGGCTCAGGAGAACGTCGCCCTGTGGCACGAGCGCGACATCAGCCATTCCTGCAACGAGCGCCTTATGTGGCCCGACGCGTTCCATCTGTGCCACTACATGATGAAGACCCTCGACCGCGTCGTGCGCGGTATGGTCGTGCTGCCTGAAAACCTTCAGAAAAACCTCGACCTGACCGGCGGACTCGTGTACAGCCAGAGAGTTCTTCTTGAACTTGTGGAGAAGTTCAACCTGCGCCGCGAAGACGCCTATCTTGCCGTTCAGCGCAACGCGATGAAGACGTGGGCAGGCGAAGGAAAATTCCTTGAGCTGCTGGCAGCTGATGAGCTCATTTCAGGAAAAATCACCAAAGAAGAGCTTTCTGTCCTTTTCACGAACGACTACTATTTCCGCTTTGTCGACGAGATCTTTGCGCGGTTCGAGCGCAAATAACATTTGAGGAGGAGCGTGTATCATGGAAAGTCTGTTTGGCAGCGACCGTTTACCCGATCGCAATCTTGCGCTTGAGTTCTGCCGCGGCACAGAAGCTGCAGCGATGGCAGCCGGGCGCATGATGGGACGCGGCGACAAAAACGCCGCCGACGGCGCAGCGGTGAACGCCATGCGCTTTATGCTCAACACTGTTGACATGGACGGCGTCGTCGTCATCGGCGAAGGCGAAAAAGACGAAGCCCCCATGCTGTACAACGGAGAACACCTCGGCACAGGAAAATCCGTCGAAGTCGACATCGCCGTCGATCCGATTGACGGCACACGCCTGACGGCGATGGGCCTTAGCGGCGCAATCAGCGTCGTCGCCGGAGCTCCGCGCGGCACCATGTTCAATCCTAAGACTGTGTTCTACATGAACAAACTGGTCGTCGGCCCTCTTGCCCGCGACGTTATTGACATTGAAGCCCCGGTTGCTGAGAACATCCGCCGCGTTGCCCATGCCCTCAACAAACCGGTTGGAGACGTTACAGTCGTCGTCCTCGACAGACCTCGTCACGAAAAGCTGATCGCCGAAATCCGCGCTGCCGGATCGCGCATCAAGATGATTCCGGACGGCGACATTGCCGGCGCGCTCCTGACGTGCAAACTTGACCGCGGCGCTGACATGCTCATGGGCATCGGCGGAACCCCCGAAGCGGTCATCACAGCCTGCGCCATCAAAGCGATGGGCGGATCCATGCAGGGCAAACTGTGGACGCGCAGCGAAGAAGAGCGCCAAAAAGCTCTTGACGCCGGCGTCGACCTTGAAAAAGTCCTGACGATTGACGATCTCGTGTCGAGCGACGACGTGTTCTTTGCCGCGACCGGCGTCACCGACGGCGATTTCATCAAAGGCGTCCGCTACGAAGGCGACCGAATTTACACCAGCTCCATGGTCATGCGCGCCAAGAGCGGCACAGTCCGCTACGTGGACGCCGTTCACAGCCTCAAAAAACTTGAAGTCGTCTCCGGAATCAACTACAGCTCAAAGTAAAGCGGCAGCATCAATTCAAACACAGCGCACAAAAAAACCTCTGCCCCGGCGGGCAGAGGTTTTTTGCATATCTCTTGGACTATTTTTCGGTTGTGACGATTTTGCGGAGCTGGGGAACCATAAAACACGCAAAGAGCGCGCCGACTGACGTCTGGGCGATGTCCGTGACGAGCTCGACGGGAGCTGCAGGAATTCCGTACAGAACCGCAGCCATCGTGCTGTAGCCTGCGGCCATGATGACAGCGCCGACAGCCATTGCCTTTTTTTCTCCATACGGAGCGAGACGGCCGACGACGTATCCCTCAATGCCTTTGATGACAAACGTAAAAGGCGCCCAAAGTGGATACCCCAGAAGAAGATCCGCCAGAGCGGCTCCGAGCCCTCCGCACAGTCCGCCGACCGTTTTGCCGAACAGGATCGCAGTGCAGTAGATGACGCCTTCGCCGAAGTTGAAGTAGAGACGGAATCCCGGAACAGGGACGCTCAGGAACGTTGCGCACGTGACGAGGGCGGCGCAGAGCGCGGCAACCGCAGTCTTCTGACCGGCTGTTTTTAGAACTATCATGTGTTTCTCCTTTCGCTTTTACTCTCGCGAGAATTCAACGGCTGCGGACGAAAAACGGGAGCATTCCCGAACGAACAGACCGCGTCCGCAGTGTATTATACCGTGTTGATTCGAAAGAGCAACGCAGGCGGCGCAGTTTTTGAACTTATTTTTGTATGACAATAGTGATTTACGTGTCGATAACTAGTATAATAAACAGGATTTTTAAGGTGCAGGATGATTTTCTCCATTAATGCACTGCTGTGGGAATGCGGCGCGGCTGAATGTGATATACTTTTATCAGAAATGTGCGAAGCGTTTCAGATTCTTCGCCGATTTTGCTGTGACCAAAATTTTGAATAAATCTGACTGAAAAGAGCTTGCGGGAGCGCTCGCGGGCTCGGTGGCTGAATTCCCCTCTCTGAACGGGGGAAATCCGGCGCTGAAAACAGTATGCCCTTTGAAAAGAACTGTTTGCCGGAATGCGGTGCAGAAGCACAGAGGAGTTGATTGCGCAGTGGGTCATTTGAACAATAAGCCGAACAGAGCAATTTTCTGGGGGCTTACCGGGTCGATGCTGCTTCTGTCAGTGGGCATCGCCTCTTTTGCTGTCGTCAGTAATGAAGGCGGAGAGCTCTCAGTCAGTTCCCCGTCGAGATCCATATTTCCTTCGTCAATAGAAGCTCATGCGGCCCCTATGAGGGGGGAGGATGAATCAAGCGGAGCGGAAAAATCGCCTCTGCTGTCTGCCGAGCCCGAGTACGACGTCGGCGGCCTTGTGCTTGATGAAATTGTGCCCGAAGAGGATTCTCTAGAGGGGGCGCGCCTTGCTGCTGTCAGACCTCTTCTGGAAACGGGAGTGCCGTTCAGCCAGCCGCTGCCCGTTCGCTCTTCCTCGGCGCTTCCGCTTGTTGAGCTTGAAGCAGACGAGTTCGGCGACAGCGACATCATCGAAAAACTTCTCTCAGAGAACGGCGCGGCGGACGAAGAAAAAGACGAGCTGCCGTGGATTGAGCATACAGTCGCCCGCGGCGAGCGTCTTGTCGAAATATCGCGGAAATACGGCATTTTTGTCGCGACGATCGGAAAGGCGAATGACCTGAAAAACTTCAACCGCCTTTCGCAGGGGCAGACGCTTTTAATCCCGAGAACTGAAGAACAGCTTGACGACGTCATCGAAGAGCGCAAGCGCCGCGAGGAGGAGCGCCAGGCTGCGCGCAAGAAAGCTGACCCTATCGAATACAAGAGCTACACGGTGAAGAACGGCGATTCTCTATGGACAATCGCGAACGCGAATAATCTGAGTGTTGATTCTTTGTACGGCACGAACGTGATGAAGAATCCCGACAGACTCGTTCCGGGTATGGCGCTTCGGATTCCCAACCAGGACGGTCTGAGCGTGAAGATCGCGAGAGGGCAGACTCTGGCGGCGCTCGCTAAAAAGTATGACGTCACTGAAAGCGCCATACGCATGGCAAATCGCCTTGACGCCAAGGCTGTTGTGAAGACGGGAACGGAGATTTTCATTCCCGGCGCTTCTCAGGCGGTCGTCGCGTACCGCCGGGATGCCGGCAGCGGCGGTCTTTCAGGGAAAGCTGTCGAAATTGCGCACGCGCCGTCTGGCTCCTCCGGACGTTTTACGTGGCCCGTCAGCGGCAAAATCTCCAGTCCTTTCGGCTGGAGACGTCATCCCATTGCCAAACTGCGCAAATTCCACACAGGTATTGATATTATCGCGCCGCGCCACACGCCGATTAAAGCGGCGCAGAGCGGACAGGTTATTTTCTCCGGCTGGATGAGCGGCTACGGACGCACAATTGTCATTCGCCACAGCGGATCGTATACGACACTCTACGCCCATGCGCAGACTCTGAACGTGCGCAAAGGTCAGAACGTCGCAAAAGGACAGAAAATTGCCTCTGTCGGTACGAGCGGGCGCTCAACCGGACCTCATCTGCACTTTGAAGTGCGCATCAACGACAAGCCGTCAAACCCCATCCGCTATCTGCGGTAATAACGGACAGGAAAAGGAGGAGTACGCTGTGAAGAAAATATGTGCTGCGTTGTTTCTGATTGTTTTCATCTGCGGAGTTTCTTGGGCAGATGATGATCCGCTGGATAAACAGATTGATCGCCTTGAGAATATCGTCTACGGCTCTTCGCCCCGTCCGGGCGGTCTGATAAACAGACTGGACGCTGTCGAGAAAGACCTGTACGGAACAGAGCTTCAGGGAAGCTTGGCAGACAGGCAGTCTGCGCATATCGACTTTCTTGAGCACGGCTCAAACGGTCAGCCGTCACTCCTGTTTAAACTGAGCGTTGCAGAGTGGGGGCTTGAGCTGCCGAACGGAGCGCATAATCCGCTGGGGCTGAGAATTTCGGAAATAGAAAAGCGGCTTGAAGGAGTGCCTCAGGATGGAAAACCTCTTGCCATGCGCGTTGAGCGCGCTATTGGCATGATTATCTCTGAGCCGGTCGCTTGGGAGCAGCTTCAGATTCCTGAAGGCACAGTCGTCAGACTTGCCCTTCTGGAAACGCTGAAGCCGGCTGTTGTGAAAAAAGACGACACAGTGAAGTTTTGCCTGACTGAAAATTTACTGATCGGCGACAGACTCGTCGCTCCGCGCGGTGCCCCGGCGCTTGGGCGCATTCTTTCTGTCAGAAAGCCCGGAATGTTTGGGCGTCCTTCGCAGATAAAGATTCAGATTGAGTCGCTGAACACCGTCGGTGCGGACACACTGCCGCTGACAGAAGGAAAACAGGCGCAAAAGGCAGCTGAATTTGAAGCCAGCTATGCCGCAGCGGCGGGAACAAGCCTTGTCGGAGCAATCGCTTTGGGACCTCTGGGGCTTGTCGGCGGCGCTTTTATCCGCGGCAATGCCAAAGAAATTCCTGCCGGCACTATCGTGTACGCGCAGACAGCTTCGGCTGCTTCTGTCTACGCCTATCCCGTTCCCGAATCGCTGAAGAGCCTTGCCGAGGATAAGAGATATCTCGTCGTATCCAAGGAGCAAAAAGTGGAGCTGCAAGCCCCTGAGAAAATGCCGCGAACCGCTCCAGCAGAAACTGAACCTGCCCCGAAAAAGGAAATTGACAGTTTGTAGTTGTCTGTGCGGTCACGGGGGGAGCAAGTGTCCGGATAAGGAGGAATCCTGTGCTGCGGAAATGTCTTAAACTGTTTGCCGTTTGCGCCCTTGCCGCTTTGCTGGTCATCTGGGGGCAGACGATGAAAAGCGATATGAATCTGACGTTCGACCTAGTCCGCGGCAAAAAGGAAATATTCATGGAGATCGGCGGTTTTTCGGCAGTTCGTTTTTTTGGCGAGGACGAGTGGGATTTGAACGCTGAGGGCATCGTCCGCAAGACGCCTGTCGAAGAGCTTCACGGAGTTCACGTGAAAATAGACGGTCCTTCTGGTCTGCGGACAATAAACTCGCCCCGAGGAGCGTATGACGGGAGCAAAAATCAGCTTGTGCTTTTTGATGCTGACGGAGTCTGGAAGAGAGAAGAATACCCTCTCGAGTGGAGCTCTCCTCATGTCCAATGGGACGAGCAGAGCGAAACATGGGATTTTCCTGACGGAGTCGTCATCAGCGGAGATGTCTACGCAGTGACGGGGAAGAGCGCTGTCATGAAAAATGGGCACGAAATTCATGTTGAAGACGGGTGTTTGCGATGGTGGAAATGATCTGTCAGTCAAGGCGCGGTTTTGTCAGACTTGCCGTGCTGTGCGCGTTTTTTTTCTGCACCGCCGCGGCAGGCGCGTCTTCATTGACGCCTTCGCCGTCAGAAGAGGCTCAGGCGACGCTTGACGCCGATGCCATTCGTTATGATGAGACGACGAGCATCGCTGTTGCCGAGGGGAACGTTGTTCTGCACTATCAGGATCTCACAGTTCACGCCGGCCGCATGGTGATGTACGCTGATACCGGTCTTGTGCAGGCGTTTGCCGAAGACAAGGGCAAAGTCGTCCTTGAGCGCGCGAAGGGCGAGACTCTTGCCGGGAGTTTTGTCGAGTATCATCTTCAGTCTTCATCAGGGTTCATGGAAGGAGCTCGCGCCTCAGTCCCTGTCGGCAAAGGGCTTTTATACATCTCCGGAACGAAAACGGAAGTAAAATCTGCCGATGAAGCCCAGCGTGCCAAGTGGGTGAACGGAAAATATCTGAGAAGAGTATCTCCGGACGCCCTCGTGAACCGATGGATTGATGCCAGCTACACGACCTGCCGGCTTGAGAGCGATCCGCACTATAAAATGATGTCGAAACGGCTTGTCGTCGTTCCCGGAAAGTACGTTGTGCTTCAGCGCCCGCGTTTTTATGCGGGAAAAAGTTACCTTTTTGCGTCGCCGTTCAACGTCGCGCTCCGGCAAGACGGCAGGCGAAACGGGCAGATAACCATACG
>JAXEJY010000113.1:0-4184 GCA_034101315.1 Pyramidobacter sp. | reverse complement strand
TCCGCCCGGAAAAAAGCCTCTGTTTTTGGCTCAGCTTTCCGGCGGAGAACAGTCTCTGACGGCGCTTTCTCTTCTTTTTGCCTCGATGGAAGTGGCTCAGGCGCCTCTGGCTGTGCTTGACGAAGTTGACGCCGCTCTGGACGAAGTCAATCTGACGCGTTTTGCACAGATGGTGACAGAGTATTCCCGCCGAATCCAGCTGATCGTTATGACGCACAGACGCCAGACGATGGAACACGCCGAGGTCATGTACGGCGTCACCATGTCAGAGCCCGGATTGTCGCAGATTGTCAGCGTGAGGACAGACCAGTGGACAAACTGAACAGAAACACGGACACAGCCGAAGAGAAAAATTACGAAGCAATTTTGTACGGATTTTTAACGATGCGCCAGCCCCATGGAGGGCCGAAAGTCAACATGGACACGGTTCTGCTTGCCGGATTTGTCCGCCTGAAGCGCGGCGAACAGCTTCTTGAGCTGGGCTGCGCGCACGGTGCTGTATCGCTGATCCTCGCCAAGCGCAACCCTGAAAACTTCATCACAGGATTGGACATTCAGCCGCCTCTTGTCGCCATGGCGCATGAAAATGCCGTGAAAAACGGGCTGGAAGACAGAGTTCGATTCATGTCAGGCGACTTGAAAGATCACCGCCGTCTTTTTTCGCATCAGAGTTTTGACGTCATTGCCGTCAATCCTCCATACGAAGATCCCGGCTGCGGCGTCAAAAGCTCCGACACGTCGCGCCGCGTCGCGCGGCAGGGCGAAGAATGCACGCTTGCCGACGTCTGCGAAGCGGCGCATTTCCTTCTGCGCAACCGCGGACGGCTGTACATGGTCATGCGCGCCGTGCGCCTTGCTGAGACGATGGAGCTTCTGCGGCGCAATAAGCTTGAGCCGCGCGCGCTGAGAATGGTTCACAGCGCTCCGTCGCGCGGCGCGTCTGTATTTCTCGTCGAAGCGCGGCGCAGCGGCGGCGGAGGCGTGCAGATTTTGCCGCCGCTGTATGTATATGATGAGCGCGGCGAGTACACCGAAGAGCTCAAAAGTTTTTACGCAGAGAGGAGTCCTGCTTCATGCCCCTTGTGCTGATTCCGACGCCCATAGGCAATCTTGGGGACATCACGCTGAGATCCGTTGAAGAACTGAAAAACGCTGACGTCATTGCATGCGAGGACACACGGCACAGCGGAATTCTCCTTCAGCACCTCGGAGTGCACGTCCGCACGCTGTCGTATCAGAAGTTCAACGAGCGCGAGCGCAGCGAAGAGATCCTTCAGCTTCTCGCGCAGGGCAAAAAGGTGGCGCTCATCTCAGACGCCGGAACGCCCGGCATGTCAGACCCCGGATACGTTGTCCTGCGCGCCGCCATCGACGCCGGTTACGACGTCGACGTGCTTCCCGGGGCGACAGCTTTTGTTCCTGCCGTTCTGCTTTCCGGGCTTCAGCCGCACCCCTTTACGTTTATCGGTTTTTTGTCCGATCAGAAAGGCGAGCGCCGCGCGGCGCTTGAACAGCTGAAAAACCATCCCTTCACCATGGTTTTCTACCTGTCGCCGCACAAAGCCGCGCGCCAGATAGAGGATTTTATCGACATTCTGGGAGACCGGCAGGCAGCGCTCGTGCGCGAAATCAGCAAAGTCTATCAGGAAGCGCGCCGCGGCACGCTGTCCTCAATTCTCCAGTCAATAGAGGGCGTTAAAGGCGAACTGGCTCTCGTCGTCGAAAGCCAGCCCATGCCCGAGCCCGACGATGGCGAATGGCAGGCGGCGGCGCAGGAACTTCTTTCCGGCGGAATGTCGGCAAAACAGACGGCGGAACAGATTGCTGCGCAGTTTCGCCAGCCGAAAAACAAAGTCAAAGCGTGGATTATGGGCAAATAATTTCTGTTTTTTCCCACTTGAGACTTAAAGAATATGCGAGTAGAATGACGGCAGCAAAAAAAGTCATGGAGGTAAATCATGTCAGAGAAGAACTTTTACATCACCACGCCGATTTATTACGTCAACGATGTCCCTCATATCGGACATTCATACACGACCATTGCCGCTGATGTCATGGCGCGCTACAAGAGAATGGACGGCTATGACGTTTTTTTCCTCACCGGAACTGACGAGCACGGCCAGAAAGTATCCGAGAGCGCCGCGAAAAAAGGCATGACGCCGCAGCAGCTTACTGACCTGATGTCGGAGAACTTCCGCGACCTCCTTCCCATTATCGACGCCACGAACAACGACTTCATCCGCACGACAGAAGAGCGCCATATCAAGGTCGTTCAGGAGATCTTCTCCAAACTTCTCGCGAAAGGCGATATTTACAAGGGCAAGTATAAAGGCTGGTACTGCGTCCCCTGTGAGACCTACGTTCCAGAGGCCAGCATGGGGGAAAACCACACGTGCCCCGACTGCGGACGTCCGCTCGTTGAGATGGAAGAGGAAAGCTATTTCCTCCGCACGTCAGCCTACGCTGAACAGCTGCTCAAATACTACGAAGAGCACCCCAAGGCAATCGGTCCCGAAATCCGCTACAACGAAGTCGTCAGCTTCCTCAAAATGGGACTGAAAGATCAGTCCATTTCGCGCACAAGCGTGCCGTGGGGAATTCCCGTGCCCGGCGACGAAAAACACACCATCTACGTGTGGTTCGACGCTCTTATCAACTATCTCACCGCCTGCGGCTACGGCAGCGACGAAGAGAAGATGAAAAAATACTGGGGCTCAGTCAACCACCTTGTCGGAAAGGATATCATCCGCTTCCACTGCATCGTCTGGCCCATCATGCACCTCGCCCTTGGTCTGACACCCCCGGCGCGCGTGTTCTCTCACGGCTGGTGGACCATTGACGGCGAAAAGATGTCCAAGTCGAAAGGCAACGTCGTCGATCCGCACGAAATGGTCGCCCTCTACGGCTCAGACGCGTTCCGCTACTTCCTTCTCCGCCAGGTCCCCTTCGGGCTCGATGGCGACTTCTCTGAGCTGGGACTTGTTCAGCGCATCAACTCCGACCTTGCCAACGACCTCGGTAACCTCTTGAGCCGCACCGTCTCCATGATCCTGAAGTACCGCGAAGGTGTCGTTCCTGCGCCTGCCGCGTACGAGGACGTTGACACCGACGTCGCGGAATGCGCCCGCACGGCATTTGGAGAGTACAGAAAACTCATGGACGACTACGGCTTTGACGAGGCGCTCAAGAGCCTGTGGACGCTCATCAGCCGCTGCAATAAGTACATCGATGAGACACAGCCTTGGAAGCTCGGCAAAGAAGGCAGCGTTGAGCGCCTCAACACCGTCCTCTCCGTCCTTGCCGAGAGCCTCAAGCTGATTTCCATGCTCCTCGCCCCTGTCATGCCCAAAACGGCGCTTAAGATCTGGCACCAGCTCGGACTGTGCGGCGATCCTCAGAACCTGCGCTTTGACGAGTATCAGTGGGGACAGCCCGTTCTCGGATTCCAGACAGTGAACCAGGGCGAAGGCGTCCTGTATCCCCGCATTGACGTTGAAGAGTGGAAAAAAGCAAAGCTTGAACGCGACGCTGCCAAAGGCCGCCCCGTTGATCCGGGCGACCACGAGCAGCAGATTGCCATCGACGACTTTGCAAAAGTAGAGATGCGCGTTGCTCAGATTGTCAGCGTCGATTCTGTTCCCAAAGCCAATCGCTTGTATAAGCTTGAACTCGACCTCGGTTACGAAAAACGCACTATCGTTTCCAGCATTAAGTCGTTCTACACGCCTGAAGAGCTCCTCGGCAGAAGAATCATCGTCATCGTCAACCTCAAGCCTGCCAAGATGTGCGGCGTGATGAGCGAAGGCATGCTCCTTGCCGCATCGTCTGGAGTCCACGGAAGCGCCGACGAAAAGCTCACGCTTGTCGCTCCCGCTGAGGATATTCCGCTTGGCTCCCGCGTGCATTAGACGGCACGTTCGATTGAATTAAAGTGAAATAAAACGACAGCCCGCCGCAAGAAACCATGAGAAGTTTCCTGCGGCGGGCTGTCGTTTATTGATGTCAGCTTGAATGCAGAGATGATTCTATGAGAGCATAAAATATGGCGCGCAAGCGACAGAATGGTACCGTCAAGAATTATGCGCAAAATTGTTTGCAGACTCTCTGGCTGAATGAGGTCAGCCGGCAATGGAGGCTTCCTGGCAGACTGCCTCTAAATGCTTCATGTTCATGTACTTCTTGTT
>JAXEJY010000112.1:0-6669 GCA_034101315.1 Pyramidobacter sp. | reverse complement strand
CGAAGAAGAGTTTATCCAGCGCGTCTCAGGCGGCGGCTACGACGTCATCATCGCTGACCCGATGATGAAAAACGCCCTGCGGGACTGCGCGGCAGAGTGGATTGACCTGCCTCATTACGCTGTTTCAGGAAATCTGTTTGCTGAGTAAAAGAAGGGAGAGAAAAACGATGAAATACACGCTGAAAATATGCGCGGCGCTTCTTGCCGCAGTCTTTGGATTGACCGGTGCGCAGAGCGCGTCCGCGCGCGAGTTTACCGTCAAGAAAATGGGATTTACGTATGTCCAGTCGCCTCTGAACGTCCCTTCTATTGTCCAGAAGACGGCGGGGATTTTTGAAAAGGCGTACGCTCCCTACAATCTGCCCGTGGAGTACGCTCCGCTCACCAGCGGCCCTGAGCAGACGGCGGCGCTGGCGTCGGGCGACCTTCAGATACTGAACGCTGTCGGCGGGACATCAGTTCTGCTGGCAGCGGCAAACGGGGCGGATATCAAAATAATCAGCATGTACAGCCGTTCGCCGGCGGCGTTTATGCTGTTTTCCAATGACGCTTCACTCACCTCTCCGGCACATCTGCGCGGCAAGACGATCGCCGGACCGAAAGGAACAAATCTCCACGAGCTTCTTGCCGCGTATTTGAAGACGGGCGGCATGAGCATGCGCGACGTCAAGTTCGTATCGATGAGCATTCCTGCGGCGCTCGCCGCGCTGGAAAACGGTTCGGTCGACGCCGCTCTTCAGGCGGGGCCTTCGGCGTACAACTGTATCAAGTCGGGAAAACACCTGATCACCGACGGCAATGGACTGATTGCCGCGCTCATCGTGACGGCGGCGCAGCAGAAGTTCTGCGATGAGAATCCCGAACTTGTCGAGGCATTTGTCCGCGCCCAGCGCGAAACGCTCAGTTTCATGAAAGCGGAGCACGCTCAGACGATGAAGATGACGGCACAGGCGACGGGGCTTGACGTTCAGGCAGTGGAAGAAATGTACGGCATGTACGACTTCTCTATGGACGTCACAGAAAAAGACATTGCAGACTTTGAGAAGACGCAGCAGTTTATGCTCGACAACGGAATGATGGAGCGCGCTGTGGACGTCAAAGAACTCTTCCTGAAACGGTGAGAGCGCACGGCGAAGCGGCGAAAATATCTTGAATAATGCCCTCAAATGACGTACAATAACGGCGTTTGGAATGTCGGACTCAGTTGGCTTAATGTCAGCGCGATGATGTTCCGGAGCGCTTAAAAGCTCCGCGCACCGTTTTTTGCCCAATCAACAGCTCGCGAGTTACGGCTTGCGGGCTGTTTTTTCGTTTTTAGCGAACCGGAGTTCATATTCCGGACGAATTGACCGCGATACAGGAGGAATACGAAATATGTCGAAGAACGTCGAAAAAATGGAGTTTCAAAGCGAGGCAAAACAGGTATTGGAACTGATGATTCACTCGGTATATTCAAATCCCGATATCTTTGTCAGAGAGCTTATTTCCAACGCCTCAGACGCCCTTGATAAACTGCGCGTGAAAAGCCTGACGGATACAGCCCTTTCAGAGCTGGCGAAAAATCCCCGAATTGACCTGACGATTGACCGCGATGCCAAAACGCTCACCTTTTCAGACAACGGAATCGGCATGACGCATGACGAGCTGATTTCGTACCTCGGAACGATCGCCAAGAGCGGCACAAAAGAGTTCATGCAGGCGATGCAGGAAGCTCAGTCAGGCAGCGACCTGATTGGTCAGTTCGGCGTCGGTTTTTACTCCAGCTTTATCGCCGCGGATAGAGTGACTGTCGACACGCGCAAAGCCGGAACAGCTGAAAGCTGGAAGTGGGAGTCTGCCGGAGACGGAACGTACACCGTCAGCGAGGGCGAACGCTCGTCAAACGGCACGACAATCACTCTGTACATGAAGAAAGCTGATCCCGCGTCGGGCGGCGACGAACTGAAAGACTACCTTTCAGAGTGGACACTGCGGTCGATTATCAAACAGTATTCAGACTTTGTGTCGTATCCCATCTACGTGAAAGACGTCAGCAAAAAGGCGGACGAAGAAAAGCCTGAGGAAGAGAAAAAAGAAGAGCCGGTTAACTCGATGAAGGCTCTGTGGACGCGCCCTGAAAAGGACGTCAGCGACGAAGAGTACAAAGAGTTCTACCGCCATATTTCGCACGACTGGGACGAGCCGCTTGACCGCATTTCGTATAAAGCAGAGGGATCGAGCGAGTTCCGCGCTCTGCTGTACATTCCGTCGCGCCCGCCGATGGATCTCTACTACCGCGACGCCAAACAGGGCGTCCAGCTCTACATTCGCCGCGTGTTTATCATGGAGGACTGCAAAGAGCTGATCCCTGAGTATCTGCGCTTCATCAGGGGCGTTGTCGACTCCGAAGACCTGTCGCTGAACGTTTCCCGCGAAATTCTTCAAAAAGACAGACAGACGGCGCTCATCAAGAGCAGCCTGACGCGGAAGATCCTCGACTTTTTGGGCAAGATGAAACAGGAAAAAGCAGAGGAGTACGCGAAGTTCTGGCAGATGTTCGGCAACGTTTTGAAAGAAGGAATCGTCTCCGACTTCAAGAACCGCGACCACATTTTGAAGCTCTGTGCATTTGACTCTTCAAACGGCGGCACGACGTCCCTTGAAGACTACGCCGCGCATATGGCTGCCGGTCAGACGAAGATCTACTATCTGACGGGCGCGCCTCTTGAGTCGCTGAAGGAGTCCCCCAAGCTGGAAGCTTTCCGTCAGAAGAAGATTGAAGTTCTTCTCCTCGGCGAGCCGGTTGATGAGCTGTGGATCGGTTCCGTCGGAAAATTTGAGGACCATGAGTTCCTCTCTGCGGCGTCGGAGAACCTCGAACTGCCTGAGGGCGAAAGCACTGACACAGCCGCCAAAGAAGAGCTTGAAAAGTCAGGATTTGCCGCCAGCCTGAAGGAGGCTCTCAGCGGGCTTGTCGAGGACGTCAAAATTTCAAGCCGTCTCGTCGACTCGCCTGTGTGCTACGTTCAGAAAGACGGCGCTCCGTCGGCGCAGATGAGAAAATTCCTCAAGTCCATCGGTCAGGAAATGCCCGAAGAGAAGAAAGTCATGGAGGTGAACCCGTCGCACCCGCTCATCAAGAAAATTGCCGCAGAGGCCAAAGACGGCGGCGCACAGCTTGCCGAATGGGGTAAAGTGCTGATGGGACTTGCGTCCATTGCTGACGGCGAGCCCGTGCCCGACGGGCAGGAGTTCACCCAAATGCTGACAAAGATCCTCGAAAAATAAAACAGGCTCTGTGCATGCACATAAAAAAACTTCCGGCAGACATCTGCCGGAAGTTTTTTTTATGCTGAGAAGAAAATTTTTGCGGGCTGACTGCTAGAACAGCAGTTTATATCCCGCGCGCATTTTGTGAACGTCAGTGCTGTCGGAGAACTCCGCTTCATAGTCAAGGAAGCACATGCTGTCCGCCTCTTTGTTCAGCTTCAGCTCAAGACCGATGCCGACGCTGAAGCTGTCCTCGTCGATGAGCGCGCCCAGCGCTCTGCTGCGCGTTTCAGAAGAGTAGAATGTGCCGGCAAGCGGAGAAAGATCATCGCCCGAAATGCGGCGGTTGTAGAACGCCCGCGCGTGCCAGCGCGCTGCCGCAGAATACCGGTCAATGTAGAATCCAAAACGCATCAGCGCCGCGTCATAGCTCTTGCCGTCGACCCACAAATCCTTGCCTGCCGTGTTTTCTTCAAAACTGTCCTGTTCAATCCTGCTGTAGCTGAACCCGACAGCAGGCCGGAGCAGAGCGTACTCGCCAAGCTGGAACGACTTGTTGAGTTCCAATGCAAACTCATGCGTGGTCCCGTCTAGCGTGCCGCCAAAAGCGCGCGTGAGCTCCTCATCGTATTTGTAATTCTGTTTGCCCATGCCAAGCCAGATACTGCCGGCGAAACCGCTTCCCAAACTGTGCTGGCTGTGCAGCCCGACGTAAAAAGCCCTGCCCGTTGTGCTGTCAGCGTGCTGAGACACTTCAGGCCTGGAGTAGGAGACTGTGACGCCGCTTTCATCCGTTGCGCTGGTCCGGCGCGTGTAGCCAAGAGAGAATCCGTTTGACTGAATTGTATAGTCACTGTCGCGGTCAGTGATTTTGGCACGGCTGTAGATATAGCTGCCCCACCACGAACTTTGCTTTTCGACTGAGATTGGAGAGTCGTAGTCAAACTTTGACGGCAGCACAGCTGCGTCTTTCTGAAGCCATATTCCTGGCTGAGCGGCTGACCAAATCTCAGATGTGTTCAGCCAATGACGTCTGAAGAGTTCATCCTGACGCAGCGAGCTGATCCGCTCTGCCAAGCTGTCCGGAGCGTCTGCGATCTCCTTAGGGGAGACCGCGCGGTCAGAGCTTTGTGTTCCCAGCCTCCCGGCGTGCAGAGGACTTTGATCATTCGGGGAGTACAGAGCGTCTATAAGCGCGGTGACAAACAAACGTTCTTCTGCCGCTTCAAAGACCGTGCAGCGATTCCAATAGCCGGGGAAAAAATCTGCCGCGTACTTCAGAAGGGGCGAGTCGGCGGAGCGTCCTGCACGGCGCAGATACGATGAATTACCAGAGGGAAGGTCTTGCTGCTGTTCTTGAGGCGGACGAAATGCAGTATGAGCCGCAAGCGCCGCGTGAGGCGCTGAACAGAAACACGCAGCAGCGACTGCAGAACAGACAGTTATTTTCCAACTGCGCGCGGCGCGCAAAAGTGTCTGCGCCATGAACTTTCCCTCCTCTCTTCAATCTGTGCGATGACAGAAACATTCCTGCATACGAGACAGGAAAAAAATTGTATATTATCGTGACACGCTCATTCTAGCCGAGGCTGTGCCAAAAATCAACGCTGAGAAAAAAGTACCAGGGGAGGGAAAGGGACGCTCCAAAAAAGATGAGAGGCGTAAAAGGTCTGAAGTCAGACGTTTTTATGCCTCTCGTCGTGTAGTGACTCTTTTGCTCCTGTGGTTTGTGCCTTAGAAGCGCGATGAAGCTTCAAGGCGCTCGATGTGCGCTTTCAGCTCATCAATCGTCGTCTGCATGGCAATCAGCTGCTGCTGAATGTCACTGACGTCCTGCGGCGCGGGGATATGAGCCGGCTTTTTGCCAAGAGCAAATGTGACGCCGGCGCGCCCCATGACATCTCCCTCTGAGTTGAGCGACGCGCCGACGTTGAACATGACGTTTTCGCGCGTGTAGTGAAAGACGCCCATTGCCAAAGAATATTCGTCGCGATACGTGCCGAAGGCGGCAGCAAGCGACGTCGGACGGTACGGATCATACTGGATGGGGTGCAGCCCCGACAGCGCCGCAGCGTGCGCGCCGATAACGTTGGCAGATTTGCGCGTATCGTCAATGCCTCGATACACTCCCCACAGCTGAGCGCCCGTCACGGCATCGGTGCTGTCGGCGGAAATGCGTCCGGGGGCAAGACCCGTAATTCTGCCGCCGCCCATGTTGAGCGAATTATCCGCACAGCTCATATTGCCGACGCGCAGTGTAGTAAAAGTGGGGTTGCGGTAATCCGTTCCGAGGACTGCTCCGATTTTGCCGATTTCAGCGGCGTTCTGCTGTATGTTCTGAGTGTTTTTCGTGATGTTTATTGTGTTCTGCGCGATCTTGTCAGAGTTCTTGGCAATATTGGCTGCATTGCTGGCAATCGCTTGCGTGTTATTCTCAATCTTAACTTCAAGCGCATCGGTTTTTGCCGTGAACTTAGTGTCCAGCGCGGTGATGTTGTCAGCGTTCTGCTGTATGCTTTGAGTGTTCTTGGCGATATTGGCTGCATTGCTGGCAATCGCTTGAGCATTGCTCTCAATTTTGATTTCAAGCGCATCGGTTTTTGCCGTGAACATGGTGTCCAGTGCGGTGATGTTATCGGCGTTCTTCTGTATGTTTAGAGTGTTTGTGTCCACTTTAATCTCTACAGCTTTAAGCTGTCCTACCGTCGCGGCGTCAGTATCTGCAATGCCGTCAGCGACGTTGACGATTCTTCGGCGCAGTGAGGTTGTTGAATCTCCTACGGATACAGTGTTTTCTTCATTAGCGTACGAATGTGCACCGATGGCAACACTCCCTCTTTGCTCTGCATGAGCGTACGTGCCGATCGCAACGGTTTCGTTTGCCTGTGTGAAGGCGCTGTCTCCTAAAGCGATGGAGTCATCCCCAAAAGCAGTGCTTCTCATGCCTAGAGCGAGCGCTCCGTTGGCCTGCGCCGAGGAATCGTACCCAATAGCAATTGTCCCTGCCATGCTGCTCGGGTCCGTGCCGATGGCACCGGCTCCCGAACCAATTGCAATCGATCCTCCGCCCTGAGCTAGTGTGGTGTGAGTGCTGTCCCCGGCATTGGTGTTCGATATGAGAATGTTGCCCTTTTCATTTGTGCCTGTTCCCCCGTTCACCTCAATTGACGTGCCACTGATTGTGGTTGCCAGAGCTGCTTGGCACAAAAACGCGGTGATGAAGAATGTGAGTGCTGCTTTAAAGAGATTCAATTGCTTCACGTGCTTTCTCCTTTTTTTGTTTGGCTCTGTCACAACAAATGGTTGATTTTTGACGAGAAATAGCGTATAATAATAGTAAGAAACAGTACCACCGAAGGAGGTAATTGGATATGCCTACTATCAAAGACGCATTAGATATTATCGGTAAGTTGACTGTCG
>JAXEJY010000111.1:0-2383 GCA_034101315.1 Pyramidobacter sp. | reverse complement strand
GGTCATCGGCATAACAGCGAACTTTATGGCGGATATTCCCGATACGGTCAAAGCCGGAATTGCCGCGCCGGGGCAGCCGTGGCTGCTCGTGGCGGACGATTATGTTCAGGCGGTCAAAAAAGCGGGCGGCGTCCCCGTGATCTTGCCGGTGCACGTTCCGTTTGAGGAGGACGGACTTCTGGACCGTCTCGACGGCGTTCTGATCTCCGGCGGCAACGACGTCTCTCCCATGCTGTACGGAGAGCGCTTCAACGCGCACTGCGGACGGCTCGACCCGACTCGGGACGAGTACGAAATCAGCCTGACGCGCGCCGTATTGAAGCGCGGCATGCCCCTTCTCGGCATTTGCCGCGGACTTCAGCTGCTCAACGTGGCGCTTGGGGGAACGCTTCATCAGGATCTGCCGTCGGGCGGATATCAGCCGCACAGCATTTGGCCGGGCGACCGCAACACGGGGACGCACCGGGTGAATTTCCCGAGCGATTCGCCTCTGCGCAAAATCCTCGGCACGGAATCCGTCTGGGTCAACTCATTTCATCATCAGGCTGTGAAATATCTTGCCTCCAATCTGCGCCGCGCGGCTCTGAGCGACGGCGACGAGCTGATTGAGGGCGCGTATGTCTCCGGCGCCCGGTTTGCGCTTGCCGTTCAGTGGCATCCTGAGATGATGTTCAAAGACGCCGTGCAGGCAAGGATCTTTGAGGCGTTCGCCGCGGCGTGCCGCGGCTGAGAAACGTCACGGCTTTTGCTGTTTGTAAAGAACACATCTCACACAAAGCAGCAGCCCCGCATTCTATGCAGGGCTGCTGCTCTTTTGTTCGCTCTCGCTTTTCTCTCGGGACGCGCCGAAAACGTAGAATTTCATTTCCTCACCCGTGACGTGACATTCAAAGCTGAATCGGTTCTGAGTCTCCCGAACCGAGCCGATATATCGGTGTTCGCAGAGAAAATTCTGTTCCTCAAGGTCGCGGCGCAGACTGTCAAACGCGTAGACGTGATTTGAAGACTCAGGATATTTTGTTTTGACGTTCGGGCGCGTTTTCGCGTTTGGCGCAAGGTCCATGTAGCTTCCTGCCACAAAGGCATTTTCCGCAAAAAACGGCGCGGCGTCGCGGATAAAGCTGTTCTCGTGATAAAACTCATATTCGTTGGAGCTGAAGTAGTCGAGACAGATATCAACGCATTTTTTGCGCAGAGGCCAGTCAAGATCCGCGTCGGCAATGTAGAGGATATCCAGCTCCAGCCCCAGCTTTTCAATGAGCTCCTTGTACATTCGAAGCATCTGCGGGTACTTGTCAGTGATGATGTACAGACAGTTTTGGGGCATGGATGCAAAATGGTTGTACAGAAAAAAGTACCCGTTGATATTGGATTCAAGGATGACTTTATTTTCAAACGGCACTTTTTTCAGCTGCTCCAAAATGCAGCCTGACGCATGCTGGTATATCCGCAGGAGTTCGCTGCACAGCGTTGTGTAGAGTTCTCGATTGATGTCGGGGCTGTCATAGGAATTCAGATAGCGGTTGCCCGTGTCAAGAATTCCGTCGTCAATGCAGGCGCAGTAGCCGCAGGCGCACGTCAATCTGCCGCTGTAGATGTATTTGCCGAATAGATTCGCCTGTTCAAGCTGAAGAAGAGAATTGCAGCGGGGACATCTGAGATACGGAAGAGCTCTCAAAGGAACGCCGCTCTTCTGAGCGGGGCCTGCTTCGCTCCTCTTGAGCGAAATGTCTGAAAGCTCCTGTTCGATCATGTTGACAGACGCCTGAAGCTGCATGATGCGCGAGCGCAGTTCGCCCTGTTTTCTTTTCAGAAGTGTCGAAAATTCGTTGAATGTGCTTGGCTCCACCCAGTTTGACGTGCGCCGCAGACGCATGACGACTTCAATCTCCTGAAGGTTGAACTGCAATTCTTTGAGCTTTTCTATGTAGAGAAGATCGTCAAGATCCATTTTGGAAAATTTATGCTGCTTTTCTTTCGGCTGAGGCGAAAGCAGCCCCAGCGCGATGTAATACCTGATGGTGTCTCTCGATACACCGCTTAATTGTGATAATTCTCCGATTTTCATGTTTTTTTGCGTGTTCTCCTGAAAAAATATATTAAATGAAGATTTGAGACAAAAATATTGTATCACGCTAAAAAAGTTGAAGTCCACTCTGTTTTTTAAAAAATGATGCATAAAACAGATATTGACATGGACTGCGCTCAACATTGTAAAGTACCGCTCAAAGGAGGCGGTGCTGCATGAAAAAGCCGGTCATCGGCATAACAGCGAACTTTATGGCGGATATTCCCGATACGGTCAAAGCCGGAATTGCCGCGCCGGGGCAGCCGTGGCTGCTCGTGGCGGACGATTATGTTCAGGCGGTCAAAAAAGCGGGCG
>JAXEJY010000110.1:0-2497 GCA_034101315.1 Pyramidobacter sp. | reverse complement strand
TTTTTCCTTCATGGCTTTGCGCAGCCGTGTTTTTTCTGTGCGTCGGGCGGTCACTGCGCCTGTCATTATTTCGGTCATTCTTGATGAGCTTGCTTGGCGCGGGCGTCGTCATGGTTTTATAGCGGAGGAGTTGTGAAATATGCTCAACATCGGAGGGGTTGATGTAGAAAACCCTCTTTTCCTTGCCCCGCTGGCTGGGGTCAGTATTTCTGCCGTGCGCAGACTATACAGACGTCTTGGCGTCGGGTTAACACATTCGGAAATGATCAGCAGCACTGGCGTGATTCGAGACGGGAAAAAAACAATCCGCATGACAGACTACACGCCCCAAGAGCAGCCGCTTGCCCTTCAGCTTTTTGCCGGCGACGCGGACAGCCTCTGCCGGTCTGCTGAAGTGTGTCTCAAAGAACACAGCTACTCTGCATTCAGCATCAACATGGCATGTCCTATGCCGAAAGTGATGAAGCGCGGAGCCGGATGCTGTCTTCTTCAGAAGCCATCTGTCGCTGAAGATATGGTCACGCAGCTGAAAAAGTTCGGGCTGCCGGTATGGCCTAAAATACGAAAAATAATTCCTGACGCCAAACACTACGACAGGAACACTTCCAATTTTGCAGAACTTCTCTTGGCAGCCGGGGCTGACACCGTGGCAATTCACGGAAGGACACCAGCGCAGCGTTATACAGGAACTGCTGACAAAGAAGAAGTCATCTCAATAGCCCGTCGTTTTTCAGGTAAAATTACGGCGTCAGGCGACGTTTATACAGCTGAAGACGTCAAAATGTACCTTGACGGCGGCTGCTGCGCAGTTCTCGGCGCGCGCGGAGCTGTAGCAAATCCATTTATGGTAGTGCAATCTTTAAGCGTTTTAGGGTATAATACATCGTTGTTCAACGGTGAACCGTCGGCGTCGGAGCGAGCCGAACTGCTTATCACCTTTGCAGAAGACCTTGTGAATATTCACGGAGAACGGACAGCGCTTGTTATCCTCAAGCGTTTTCTTTCCGGTTTTTTCAAAGGCATGACGGGCACCGCAGAATTCAAAAGAGCAATAGCTGTTGCAAAGGACTGGAATACTGTTTTTTCCATCCTTTGCGGATGGCGTTCATATTTTGAAAGGGGATTTATTTAAATGGCAGGAGTTCCAGCAGTCAGCGCGTCGGAGACCGAGATTCTGAGACAGAGAATTGACAAACTGAACCGCCTTCGTGAAGAAGAGGGGTACAATCCTTTTGAGAACGAAAAGTGGGACGTCGATCATTCTGTCGCGCAGATCAAAGAGCAGTTCGCACATCTTGACGTCGATCAGGCAGTTGCGGAGCATAAAGTTTCCATGGCTGGACGTCTGATGACCGTCAGACGCCAGGGAAAAGCCGCTTTCGCCCACATGCAGGACGAGACTGGCACAATGCAGCTTTATTTCCGTTTTGACACGATGGGCGAAGAAGCGTACACGTTCTTCAAAAAATGGATTGACTCCGGCGATATCATCGGCGTTGTCGGCCATCCGTTCCGCACGCAAAAAGGCGAGCTGACCATTGCTGTGGAGAAGTGCCGTCTGCTCTCAAAAGCGCTCCGCCCTCTGCCCGAAAAATGGCACGGACTGACCGACATGGAAGTTCGCTACCGCAAGAGATACGTTGACCTGATTGCGAACCCTGATGTCCGCGAAGTCTTCAGAAAACGCTCAAAGATCATCTCGACATTCCGCCGCGTCCTTGAAGATCACGGAACGCTTGAAGTCGAGACGCCGATTCTGTCCTACATCGCCGGCGGCGCGAACGCCAGACCGTTTATCACGTATCACAACGCCCAGAACACCAACATGTTCCTTAGAATTGCCGTCGAGCTGTTCCTCAAGCGCCTTGTCGTCGGCATGATGGGACGTGTCTACGAAATCGGCAAGAACTTCCGCAACGAAGGAATGGATCTCATGCACAATCCCGAGTTCACCATGATGGAAGTTTACTGGCCTTACTGCAACTATGAAGACATGATGAACCTGACAGAGGAAATTATCCGCGAGTCAGCCATCGCCGCGAACGGGACAGCGAAGCTCAACTGGCAGGGAATTGACCTTGACTTTGAAAAGCCCTTCCGCCGCGCCACAATGGTGGATCTGGTCAAAGAGTACTGCAATATTGACTTTGCCACCATCACTGACGAGGAAGCGCGCGAAGAAGCACGCAAGCACAAGATTGAAATCCACGCGACAGAATCGCGCTTCTCCATTCTGACGAAGTTCGTCGAAGAGTTCGTCGAGGACAAGCTCATTCAGCCGACTTTTGTCATGGGCCATCCTGTCGAGATCTCGCCGCTGTCCAAGAAGGACCCTGAAAATCCCGATTACACCCACCGCTTCGAGCTTTTCTGCTGCGGTAAGGAGCTCAGCAACGGATACAGCGAGCTGAACGACCCCATTGACCAGAAAGCGCGCTTTATTGATCAGATGAAGAAAAAAGCTGAAGGTGAGGACGAGACGCACCCCTACGACGAA
>JAXEJY010000109.1:0-8072 GCA_034101315.1 Pyramidobacter sp. | reverse complement strand
TTTAGTGTTACAATCACCCATAGAAAGACTCCTCTCTTTTCCCGTATGGTGGTGTTTTGGGTGATGCTATCTTACAGGAAAAAACGGGGTCTTTCTATTTTTTTACGCGACCGCGTTTACACAAAATATTTTACGCTCTCGTGTTCTCAGAAGAGAAAAGCGCATAACCTCTCGCTGAATGTTAAAATAGTCCATGTATTATAAATCTAAACATGAGGTGAGACAATGCTGAGTGAAATGTTTGGCTGGCTTGTTGAAAAACTGGTTGAGACAATCGGCAGTATGGGATACGCCGGTATCGTCGGACTGATGTTCCTTGAGTCCTCGTTTTTCCCGTTCCCCAGCGAGGTTGTCATGCCGCCTGCCGGATATCTGGCGCATGAAGGACAGATGTCTCTTGCGCTGGTTCTTATTGCCGGAATCGTCGGAAGCCTGCTTGGCGCACTGTTTAACTACTGGCTTTCACTTCGGTACGGACGCCCTTTTTTTGAAAAGTACGGAAAACATTTCGGCGTCACGTCAGAAGTTCTGGATAAAGCTGACGCGTTTTTTGCCCGTCACGGTCATATCAGCACGTTCGTCGGCAGACTGATCCCCGTAATTCGGCAATATATCTCTCTTCCTGCCGGCATCGCGCGGATGAATCTGCCGCGCTTCTGCTTTTACACGTCGCTCGGCGCAGGGATATGGGTCGTTATCCTGACGCTGCTCGGCTACTGGATGGGGAAAAATAAAGATCTTATCCACTCATCTTTGAACGAAATCACCATTGCGCTCGTCATTTTCTGCTCTGCCCTCACCGCCGGATACATCTGGCGTCTCAAGCGCAGAAAACAGAAAAAATCCAGCACGCCAAGCTGTTAAGCTGCGTCCGCTCGATCATATCGATCCCCCAAAACGCCAGTGCCCGCGCATTGGCGTTTTTTGCATGAAGAGAAACGCAGCGATAGAAACAAGAAAAAAGGCCGACAGATAAAATCTGTCGACCTCTTTTAAATTACAAAAGGGTTCAAAGACTAACGCGTGTGCTTTAATTAAGCACGGACAACGTTGGCCGCCTGAGGGCCCTTTTCACCATCAACGACGTCGAAAGTAACGACTTCGTTCTCTTCAAGAGACTTATATCCGTCCATCTTAATCGCGCTGAAGTGAACGAAAACGTCTTTACCCTCTTCGGTGGTGATAAAACCGAAACCCTTTGTGCTGTTGAACCACTTGACTGTGCCTTTCAAAGTACATGCCTCCAAAAATGGTGATGAATAGTCCCCCGATTCGTCGAGGAGTGTGCCAGAATTGCGTTGCTGACCACGCGTTACACTATACAACCTTTTTTGGCAGATGTCAATTTTTATTTTTCCGTAAGGATTTTTTCTGAAAAAAACAGCGTTCTTATCTGTTCAGCGTGTATCTTTCGCCTTAGATGACGTCATAGTGCTTCAAACGCTGTGAAATTTCTTCTTTGCCGAGCAGCTCAACAATTTCGAAAATTCCGGGGCTGACTTTGTAGCCGGTCACAAAAAATCTGAGCGGCATGGCAACTTCTTTCAGCTTGCAGCCGTGCTGTTCGCACCACTCTCTGGCAAATCGCTCCATTTCAGGAGCTGTAAACGGCTCAAGCTGCATGAGCTCGCCGTAAAAAGCCTTCAGCACGGCGCGGTGCTCTTCAGTGATGTCGCTGCCGTCATAACGCGCTTTGACGGGTTCAAATCCGGCAAAGTAATCGGAATAGTCCGCCAGCTCTTTGAATGTCTTTCCGCGGCCGCCCATCAGCGCAAAGGCTTTTTCAAGGAACTCCATGTCCATATCGGAGCAGTCAATGCCTTCAGTCTCCCAGAAGGGACGGACAAGATCAAATTTTTCCTTCACCGGCATCATCGTGATGTGGCTCTGGTTGATGTAGTTGAGCTTGTCGAAGTCAAAGACAGAAGCCTTGCGGTTGATGTCATGAAGCTGGAACTCTTTAATCGCGAGATCGCGGCCGAAAATCTCCACATCGCCCTTTGGCGCCCAGCCGAGGAGCGAGAGGAAGTTGAAGATGGAATCAGGCATATAGCCCATGTCGCGGTACTCATAGACGCTTGTCGCGCCGTGGCGCTTTGAAAGTTTTTTCTTATCTTTGCCGAGGATCATGGGCAGGTGAGCGAACTTGGGCAGCTCCCAGCCAAGCGCCTTGTAGATAAGAACCTGCTTCGGCGTATTGGAAATGTGATCCTCGCCGCGAATAACGTGGCTTATCTTCATCAAGTGATCGTCGATGACGACGGCGTAGTTGTACGTGGGGAACCCGTCGCTCTTAATAAGGACGATATCTTTCATGACGCCGGTGCGCCCGTCAATCAGCGAGTCGCTCTGCACGTCAATTCTGCCGTACACTTCATCGTCAAATCCGATATCGAGCCCAAGAGGGACTTTATAGATGATGGCAGCGCCGTCTTTGTAGGCTTTGCCCTCGTCAAGAAGCTGCTGAGCGTATTTGTTGTAGTACTCAAGGCGCTCGGTCTGCCGGTACGGGCCGTACTCGCCGCCGATGTCAGGACCTTCGTCCCAATCCAAGTTCAGCCACTTCATTCCCGACATAATTGTCTTTTCGTACTCGTCGGTCGAGCGCTCGCGGTCGGTATCCTCAATGCGGAGAATAAACTTTCCGCCTTCGTGGCGCGCCCACAGCCAGTTGAAAAGCGCCGTATGCGCTCCGCCGATATGAAGAGCTCCTGTGGGGCTTGGTGCAAACCGTACTCTGACTTCTTTCGACATTTTATAAAGTTCCTCCTAACATAATTGTTCCATCTTGTGTAGAATATCATCATGCGTCATTTTTTGCCAGATCAATCAACGGGAGCATTATAACCCGTTTGGGAGGGTTATGGAATTGTCTGAGAAAAAGATTTTGATTATTGACGGGCACGGCATTGCGTTCCGCGCTTTTTATGCCGTTCCGGAACTGAATGCGCCCGACGGAACGCCGACAAACGTGCTTGTCGGCTTCTTCAACATGCTTGCCCGCATAAAAAGCGAGCAGAATCCTGATGAAATATACGCGGCGTTCGACATGAAGGGACCGACATTCCGCCACCTTATTTTTCAGGACTACAAAGCGACGCGCAAACCAACTCCTGAAGCGTTTAAGGCGCAGCTTCCGATTCTGGAAGAAATGCTCGCGTCACTTGGCATCCGACTGATGCGGCGCGCCGGAATTGAAGCCGACGACCTGATCGGCTCCGCTGCCGTTCAGTTCTCCCAGCGCGGCGACGAAGTAATTGTCCTGACGTCCGATAAGGATATCATGCAAATTATCAGACCCCATGTCCGTATTATACGCCCCGGCAAGGGTGTTTCGTCGTTTGAAGTGTACGATGAAGCGTTTTTTACGGAAAAATTTGGATTTGCGCCCGACAAAATGGCAGATTATCTGGCGCTCATGGGCGATACCGCCGACAACATTCCCGGCGTTTCGGGCGTAGGCGAAAAAACGGCGGCAAAGCTGATAAAAGAGTTCGGATCTGTCGCATCCATCCTTGAAAACACTGCGTCGCTGAAGCCAGCCCTGCGCGCAAAAATGGAAGAGTTCGCGCCGCGAGCTCAGCAGACGCTTGCGCTGACGCGTCTGAAATGCGACGAGGATTTAACCGAATTCACACAGACGCCCTCTTCATGCAATATCGCAGCATTCAGCCAGCGCTGTGCTCAGCTGGGGCTGAAAAAAGCAGCGGCAGCGTTTTCCGCAAAAGACGAGGACGCGCGCGGCTCTGAAGCGCTCGAACTGCAAGATGACGATCTCCCCGCTCTTGATATTCCTCCGGCGGCGCAAATTCCTCTGGAGACAATCCTGTGCGCCCCGCGTCTTGCCCTCGACCTTGACACTTCACACAAGACGCCGTGCGTCATACTTGCCGCGCCGGACGGAAGCTGGTGGAGCGGCAGTTTTGACGAGCTGTACTCCCGCTGGGACGCCCTTGCAGAGCACAGCGTGGCGTGCGTTGACGCCAAAGCGCTCTGCTCTTTGATGAAAAAGCCGACGGTCAACGGACTGTGGGACATTAAAACGGCATGGTACTTACTGCATCCTGACCTTGAGTCATACAACGCAGAAAAAATCCTTGCGCTTCCGTTTTCCGCCGAGCGGGCGATGAAGCTTTTCGGAACGTCGCGCAAGCTGAAGTCGGAAATAGAATCACAGGGCATGTCCAGCGTCATGGAGACAATCGACATGCCTCTGATTCCCGCTCTCGTGAACATGCAAAGGCGCGGAATCCGACTGCAGAGCGAAAAGATGACTGCTCTAGCGTCAGAGCTGAACGATCGGCTCAGCGCTCTTTCAGCTCAGATCAAAGAAGCCGCCGGCTATGAGATCAACCTCAACTCACCGCGTCAAGTCGGCGAACTGCTCTTTGAAAAACTTGCCCTTCCCGTCATAAAAAAGACAAAGACCGGCTATTCCACAGACGTTTCCGTATTGGAGCAGCTTAGGGATATATGCGGCGCGCGCTGTCCCATACCCGCGCAGCTTTTGGAGTTTCGCGAGCTGTCAAAGATGTCGTCAGGATTCGTGCAGCCGCTCATGAACGCAGCCGCTGATGACGGGCTGATTCACAGCACATTTGAGGCGCTGACGACAGGAACTGGACGCCTCAGCAGCAGAGATCCCAACATGCAGAACCTTCCGGCGTACAGCGGCTGGGGCGCGCGGATTAGAGAATGCCTTATACCGGCGCACGACGGAAACTGCTTCGTCGCCGCTGACTACTCGCAAATCGAGCTGCGCGTTCTGGCGCATCTGTCAGGCGATCCCCGCCTCATCGAAATTTTCAGAAGCGACCGCGATATCCACACAGAAACAGCCGCGATGATCTTCGGGATTCCTGCAGACGCCGTCACAAAAGAACTGCGCCGCAGCGCCAAAACGGTCAGTTTCGGCTTGATTTACGGCATGAGCGTTTTCGGACTTGCCGCGCGCCTCGGCACAGACCGCACCAGAGCGGCTGAGATCATGGACGCTTACTTTGCGGCGCTTCCCGGCGTCCGCGAGTACATCGAGAGCAGCAAGCGCCAATCCCAAAACGAGGGCTACAGCAGCACACTCTTCGGACGCCGCCGTCCCATGGACGAGATCAGCACGGGACAGGCAGGAAACAAAGCTCATCAGAACCGTGCCGCCATCAACTCCCCCATTCAGGGAACAGCCGCCGACATCACGAAAATCGCCATGAACAAAGTGACAGAACACTTTGCCGGCCGCAACGTGCACATGGTTCTTCAAGTGCATGACTCCATCGTCTGCGAGTGCCCTCAGTCAGAAGCGGAAAGCGTCGCACGCGAGCTGAGCCAGACAATGGAAAACGCCGTCAGCCTTTCCGTGCCGCTGAAAACAGAACAAAGCACCGGAAAGACACTTGCCACTGTTTAACGGTTCTATGGTAAAATTATTCAGTTGCTCCATAAAAATATCTTTACGAACTCTTTGAAAGGGGTTAAGCATTTTGTTGATACTCACCACGCTCCGCACTCAGATAAAGTGGATTCTCGGACTGTTCCTCGTCGTATTTGTCCTCGCCATACCCATGATGTACGGCGTCGGCGGCAGCTCAGACTCAGGGCAGCAGCGCAGCGGCGACTTTGCCGTCGCGTCAGTCAACGGCGAAGAAGTCCGCATCAGCCAGATTCATGAGCGCCTCCGCAATTATGTTGAGCGCACCGGCATTAAAGACATCACCCCCGAACAGATGCCCGTACTCTACAAAGCGATGCTGGACGAAATGGTATCCAGCCGCGCAGTCATTGATGAAGTGACGCGTCTCAAGATCTCCGCTCCGGCAGAAGAAGTCAATAAACAGCTGAAGCTCGTCGAAGCTCAGTACGTCACAAAAGAAGCATTTATGCAGCAGCTTGCCGCTCAGGGCTCAAACATCGAACAGGTAAAAGCCTCCATCGCGCGCGAGCTTGCCATCAGCAAAATGCTTGATGACGTTTCAGGCGGCGTCGTCGTTTCAGACGATGAAGTCGCGAAGTTCTACGACGCCATCAAGAACATCCCCATGTTCGGCCTCACCTCCCCCGCCGGCGTCATGGTCGACTTCGCCCAGCTCAGCAGCAAAGAGAGCGCAGAAAAGTTCATTGAAGACCTCAAGAAAGACAACGACTGGGCAAAGGCAGTTGAGCTGAGCTCAAAAGACATCGCACAGGCGACTTCAGCTGACACTCCCACGCGCATCAGCGACGCCGAAATCGCCGGCAAACTCGAACCCATCGGCTCGCTTAAAGACGGCGAAATCAGCGCCCCATTGGAAATTTCAAGCAAGGACTTCTTTGTCGTGCGCCGCGTAAAAGCCGTGTCCGCCGACACAGTTCCCCTTGACGAGGCCAAAGACTCGCTGAAAGCCTATCTCCTTCAGCAGAAAAAAGAAGAAGCACAGCGCGCCTACGTCAAAGAGCTGACCGACAAGATGAAAGTCGAAATTCTCGCCCCCGAAGTGTTTGAAGTGAAGAGCGCCGATATCGCGCCTGCCGTGAGCGCTGACTCCGCCCCTGCTGCAAGCGTCAGCGAAGACAAAGCCCCTGCCGCTGAGGCAAAGAGCTCCGACGCTGCTCCCGAAAAGCAGAACTGACGGATAGAGCGCACAGCTTCTGCACAACAACAGCAGAAAATTGACTTTTCCCCCTTGACATAGAGCGGGGGGACGCTGTAAAATGCTTTCTGTTCGATTGAGGACGGAGAGATGGCCGAGCGGCCGAAGGCGCACGCCTGCTAAGTGTGTAACCCGTTCCGGGTTCGAGGGTTCAAATCCCTCTCTCTCCGCCATTTAATTTCACAACGCGCGCTAGTAGCCCAGCTGGATAGAGCGTCTGGCTACGGACCAGAAGGTCGTGGGTTCGAATCCTGCCTAGCGCGCCATTTATAGCTTTTCATGCAGAGAGTTCCGAAAGGAGCTCTCTTTTTTTATCATTATTCTGATCTGACAAACGGAGAATCCATCATGAAATACGACGATGCTCACTACATGAACATAGCGCTTCAGCTCGCTCAGCAGGCAGCAGAAGAAGGCGATATTCCCGTCGGCGCCGTCATAACAGACAGCGACGGAAACGTAATTGGCAAAGGCAGAAACAGACGCCGCGCCGAATACGATCCCACAGCGCACGCCGAAATAGTGGCAATACGCCAGAGCGCCGAACACCTGCGCCGATGGAATCTCAGCGGCTGCACGCTGTACGTGACCTTGGAGCCGTGCCCAATGTGCGCAGGCGCTGTGGTTCAAAGCCGAATCAGCCGCGTCGTTTACGGCTGCGCCGACCCCAAAGCCGGCGCGTGCGGCACCCTCTACAACATCGCACGTGACAGCCGACTCTTCCATCGCGCCAAAATAACAGCTCATGTGATGGAAGATGAGTGCAGAAAAATCTTGCAGGACTTTTTTTTCAAGTGCCGTCAAAAAAACAAATAAAGAGCTAGCCAGCAAAAACAAGATGTGATATAATACCCCTCGTTGCGGAGAGGTGGCCGAGTGGTCGAAGGCATCTGACTCGAAATCAGACAACGGGCTTGCCCCGTTCGGGGGTTCAAATCCTCTCCTCTCCGCCATTTATATTTGATGCTCAGCGCAAAGCGCTGGCATATGATGTGTAAAAATTACAGCAAAAACTCTAAGCCGGAGTGGCGGAATGGCAGACGCAGGGGACTCAAAATCCCCCGGGGTAACACCCGTGCGGGTTCGAGTCCCGCCTCCGGCACCAAGAATCCACCATAACAAACTAAAGAAGAGTCTTGCAGCCATTGCGGTTGCAGGGCTCTTTTTGTTTTACGCCATTTTTTGCAGGAGATTTTCAAAAAAGCAGATACTTTCATCCCTTCCATATGCTTTTTTCGCTGATGCGCTTTCAAAAAAGTTTTCTAAATGTAACGATAAAATCACAAACACAATCTTTATCTATAAGCGGCACCTCCCGGGTTTCCTGCTCAAAAGATAACTCTAAGTTTATCTTTTGGCACAGCGTTTTTGATTTCTCTTTGTGCTTTACCGAATAAAATAGCGTAAAGCCATGACACATCGGGCATAATCATACGCAGCATGAATTCA
>JAXEJY010000108.1:0-2327 GCA_034101315.1 Pyramidobacter sp. | reverse complement strand
AGCGGAATGAAGAACGAAAGCGCCACGACATGACCGAGCAAATGTTCGTACTTTTCCATGATCCCCGTGCTGAGAATCCCCGTCAACAGGCAGAGGAGAAGACACGGAAAGCGCCGCATGACGTCGCCCCAAAGGCTGTCTTTTTCACCAGAAGCGCAGACGCCGCCTGCGTGGTGAAAAAGCTGCGTGTTCTCGTCTTCGATCACGTCGAGAACGTCGTCAAACGGCAGAATGCCGACGAGTTTTCCGGCATAGACGACGGGGAGAACCTGAACGTCGTAGCGCGACATCAGCCGCGCCGCCTCAAGGCGTGCGCACTCGGGCGAAACGGAGTGGCAGTCCTGTTCCGTCAGCTGGATGATGCGCGTATCGGGACGCGCTAAGACGAGGTCTTCAAGAGCAGCTGTGCCGATAAAGCGGCTTTCGCCGTCGATCACAAAGCAGCAGAACACCCGCTCCCTGCCCGAAGCTTCGCGCCGTATTTTTGCCAGCGCTTCGGCGACACTGTCGTCCGGCGACAGGATAACGCCGTCTTCGCTCATAACGTAGCCGACACTGCTGTGCGGCCACGGGCAATGCTTTTCGAGCAGTTTTTTCAAGTGCGGCGGAAGCTTTTCAATCAGCTCCCTCCCCTGACGCGACGGCAGATCTGCCAACAGCATGGGAAGCACGTCTTCAGGCAGTGACAGGAATAAGCCTTTCAGCTCCGGCAGCGCGGCGCTGTTGAGCAGTTTCTGCCGCTCGCGGCGCGTCAGAAGCCGCAGGAGGGCGGCAAGGCGCAGGGGTTTTAGAATACTGCACAGAGCAAGGGCGCAGCGCGGCGGAAGGCGCCGAACTTCCTCGCTCAGGATTTCGACAGACAGAGCGCGGGACATCTGGCGCGCATCGTCAAGGCGTCCCTGCTCCAAAAGCGTCCTCAGACGCGAGCTGAAACCGGCGGGCATGGAGGTTCCTCTCCCGCGGCAGAAATGCATTTTTTCATGGTGTTCACCTCATGCAGACCGTTTACTGCGCGCCGCTGATAAAAGCGCCGGCAATTTCAAAGTAGACAACAAGCCCCAGAACGTCGACGATCGTCGTGATAAAGGGACCTGACATAATGGCGGGGTCGAGCTTGACCGCGCGCGCCAGCAGGGGCAGAAGCGCGCCGGCGAGATTGCCCATCAGAACGACGGCGGTGACGGCAAGCGCCACGGTGATGGCAACGGCGCTGCCAGTTCCCAGCATCCACGCACGAGCAAGGCCGAGCGAGCCGAGTGCCGCGCCCAGAATGACGCCGGTCAGCGCCTCACGGCCGATGATCTTTCCAAGGTCGCGCCACTCGATGCCGCCGACGGTCATGCCGCGGATCATCAGCGTCGCCGCCTGAGTTCCGGCGTTGCCGCCCGTTCCAATCAGCAGCGGAATGAAAAACGTCAGCGACACGACGTGCTGAATCGTGGGCGAATAGTGCTGAAGGACGGTTGACGTGAACGCTTCGGTGAGAATGCAGATAACAAGCCAGATAAAGCGCTTTCGCGCCACCGTCATAAGATTGGCATCAAGATAGCCTTCTTCGACAGGCTCAATGCCCGCCATGCGCTCAAAGTCCTCTGTCGCCTCTTCTTCGACGACATCTAAAACGTCGTCGAACGTGATGATGCCGACCAGACGGCTCTCTCTGTCCACAACGGGCAGAGTGTGAAGGTCGTAGCGCGATATGATCTGAGCGACTTCTTCCTGATCCGCCGTCGTCAGCACGGATACCGGCTCGTCGTCCATGATGCAGAGCACTTCTGTGTGCGGCTCTGCGAGGATAAGATCCTCAAGCTCGACGACGCCCAGGAGATGCCTCTGCTCGTCCGTGACAAAGCACGTGTAAATGGTTTCTTTGCTCCGCGCCTTTTCTCTGATTCGGGAAATGGCGGTTTCGGCGCTCATGTGTCCTTTCAGATCGATGTACTCCGGCGTCATAATTCGGCCGGCAGAGCCTTGAGGATACCCCAGAAGCGTGCTCGCCAGACGGCGTTCGTCCGGCGAAAGCTGCTGAAGCAGCCGCTTCACCGTCTTGGCGGGAAGCTCGTCAAAAAGCTCTGTTCTGTCGTCGTCTGACATCTCTTCGATAATTTCCGCGACTTCTCCGTCGGAGGCGTGATTGACAAAGCACTCCTGAACTTCGATATCCAGAAGCTCAAAGACCTCAATCGCCAAATCCTTGGGAAGCAGACGGAAATACAGCACAAGCCGCGCCGGAGGCAGTGCCTCAAGGCCTTCAGCGATGTCAATCGGCTCCATGCTCGACAGAGCCTCTTTTGCTTCGCGGTAGCGCTTTTGCTGAATAAGGTCTT
>JAXEJY010000107.1:0-6238 GCA_034101315.1 Pyramidobacter sp. | reverse complement strand
CTCATCGTCTTTGCCGGAGGTGACGGAACGGCGCGCGACATCTGCTCCGTCGTCGGCGAACGCATTCCTGTCGTCGGTATCCCTGCCGGAGTCAAAATCCATTCCGGCGTGTACGCCAAGCGGCCGAAGGCGGCAGGAATGCTCATCAGCAATCTTTTGCTCGGCAAGGTCAGGCGCTTTGTCGTGACAGAAGTCATGGACATCGACGAAGACGCGTTTCGCGACGACATCGTTCGCGCGCGGCTCTACGGCTACATGAAAGTTCCCGACGACCGCGAATTCATGCAGGACCGCAAATCAGGCGGCCGCGGCGGCTCGTCAGAAGACGCGGCGAATCTCGCCGCCTACGCGGCGCTTTCTATGGAGTCCGGCACGCTCTATCTTGTAGGTTCAGGTTCGACGACAAAACAGCTGATGGACCGCCTCGGTCTTGAATGCACGCTGCTCGGCGTTGACGCCGTGCGCGACGGAAAACTCGTCGGCAAAGACCTGACGGAAGCGCAGATCAAAGAGCTCCTTTCCCCCGTTGAGCGAGAGAAAAGAGCGCTGATTATCACCGTCATCGGCGGACAAGGGCATATTTTCGGGCGCGGCAATCAGCAGCTGAGCCCCGATGTGATTCGCATGATTCCCAAAGAAAATATCATGATCATCGCCACGCCGGCGAAGATGGCACAGCTGTTCGGCAAAAGCCTCATTGCCGATACCGGCGACAGCGAGCTCGACAAGGAGCTTGCAGGATACATGCCCGTCGTCACAGGACATGCGCGGAAAATGATGGTAAAAGTTTCATAGAACCATAAATTCCAAGAACAGGAGAGTGGAACCATGGCACGTTACGAAGAGCTTGCAGGAAAGAGAGTCCTGATCACCGGAGCGGCGAGCGGCATCGGTTTAGCGACCGCTCAGGTCTTCGCGCAGCAGGGCGCTAAAGTGTTCGTCGTCGACTACAATCAGGCGGCGGCGGAGCGCGTGATGGCAGAGAACCCCGCGTTTGCAGGATCGTTCGTCGGCGACGTCAGCAAAGAAGAAGACGTTCAGAACGCCTTCAAGAAGATGGACGAAGTCCTCGGCGGCATCGACGTCCTGATCTCAAACGCCGGCATCAGCATCAGAGCCGACTTTGTGGACATCACATATGAGCAGTGGAAAAAAGTCATCGACATCAACCTCAACGGAATGTTCCTCTGCGCCCGCGAGGCAGCGCGCCGCATGATGGAGCAGAAGAGCGGCGTCATCCTGATGACCGCTTCCACAAACGGCACTGAAGGCCACCGCTGGTACACAGACTACAACGCTTCCAAAGCAGGCGTCATTCTGCTCACCAAGAGCATGGCGCTTGAGCTGGCGCCCGTGGTTCGCGTCAACTGCGTCTGCCCCGGTTACGTCCTCACTCCGATGCAGAAAGCGGAGTATACTGAAGAGATGCTGGCGAAAGTCAACGAAGGCATCCCGATGAAACGCCACGCCGAGCCGGAAGAGATCGGCAAGCTCTATGCGTTCCTCGCCTCTGACGACGCCAAGTACATCACCGGCGCCGACATCAGAATCGACGGCGGCGAAACGGCAGGACTCTATTAAGTCACAGTGCTCAAGCATTTGAGCGCAGATAGCTTTTTTGTGCTACAATGCTTTTGTCTGAAAGTGCGTAATTTGGCGTTGATTTATAAAGATTCAGCGATTTATAATAATTCAGATAAATTCGCGGGGCGGTTGAGTTAGCCCGCAATAAAAGGAGGTATGTCCGCAGAAGTAATCTGAAAACGCTCCAAAACGTCCCTTGAACGACGGATTTCCGCCGGCGGCTGCCGTTTTTTGCGCAATGCCAGCCAGCACGTAAAGTCCTGCGGAATCTGAGTGCCCTGTTCAAGCGGCGAGTTTTGCTGCCGTATTCTGCACCACTTTACTCTAAGAGGAGGTATTTATTGGTCATGAAAGCTTTGCTGAAACTTACGCCCATTGCTGTTATTGCCGGTCTGATGCTTTACGGTATGGATATTCTTCTGGCCGCGCCGCTTTCGTTCATTTATGCTGTTCTTATCGCGATGATTGTCGACCGCTTCACGTTCCAGAACTGCCTTGACGCAGCCCTCGACAACCTGAAACACTTTCTGATCGTCTTCCTCATCCTTCAGGCCGCCTATGCCGTCGCCGAGTGCTTCATGGCCACCGGCGTCGCCGCTGCCGTCATCAACATGTCGCTTGCCGCGGGACTTAACGCAAAAGTCCTCGCCGTGGTCGCCCTTCTCGTGACCGGCGTGCTTTCAATCGCCACGGGTACGTCGTGGGGAACGTTCGCCGCGTGCGCGCCCATTTTCCTCTGGCTGAACCACGTCGTCGGCGGCAACATCGCTCTGACCGTCGGCGCCATCGCCGGCGGTTCCTGCTTCGGCGACAACATCGGCCTCATCTCCGACACGACCATCGTCAGCTCCGGCATTCAGCAGGTTGAAATCATCAAGCGCGTCCGCCATCAGGGCGTCTGGTCAGGCCTCTGCCTCGCTGCTTCCGCCGTGGTGTTCTACTTTGTCGGCGCCGCGATGGATCTGCCCTCTACCACCGGACAGGCTGCTGAAGCCATCGCGCAGATCCCCCAGTCAGTCTGGGACGCGCTCGCAGAACAGCGCCCGTCAGCCGTTACACTGCTTGAGCTCGTCAAAAAAGGCGTGCCCTACTACATGGTCATTCCTCTGATCATCGTTCTCGGCACAGCGGTCATGGGCTACAGCACGCTTATCTGCCTCGGCTCCGGTATCCTCACGTCGCTGATTTTCGGCTATGCTGCCGGAACGGTCACCAGCATGACTGAATTCCTTGATCTGGTCTACACCGGTTTCTCCGACGCGGGCGGCTGGTCCATCGCGATGATGCTCTGGGTCGGCGCGTTCGGCGGCGTCATGAGAATGATGAACGCCTTCGATCCCATCGCTCTCCTCATCACGCGCACAGTGCACAAAGTCCGTCACCTTATCTTCTCCAACGCCCTGCTCTGCCTCATCGGCAACGTTGCGCTGTCTGACGAAATGGCTCAGATCGTCACCATTGGTCCGATCATCAAGAACATCACCGATGAAAACGTCGTCGGCTCTCCCGAAGACAAGTACACGCTGGCTCTGAGAAACGCGACCCTCTCCGACGCGATGGGCGTTCTCGGCTCGCAGCTGATTCCTTGGCACTGCTACATGGGCTTCTTCATCGGCATCAGCGTGTCGGTCTACCCGCTTGCCAAGGCCCTTTCCGTCGGCGACATCATCATGCACAACTATCTTGCCTGGATCGCCGTCGGCTCAATGCTTCTTCTCACCTTCACCGGCTGGGACCGCTTTGTCCCGTGCCTCAAGATTCCCTCTGAGCCCAATGTCTACCTCAAGAGCGAAGCGGCGAAGTACGAGAAAAACTAAAATCTTTGCGTTTTTGCGTCCAAGGGGCTTCCGCTTTTGCGAAAGCCCCTTTCTTTTCACGGAGAGCGCGCATAATCTGCGGTTTGGTCGTGAGAAAAAGTTTCAAAAGCAGGCGTTCCTACTGGACGAAAACAGCTTTTCTCGGTATTATTAGTTAACTCGTCTTCGCAGAGAGATGAGTATGACAGTGACGCGGCTGTGCCGCGCCCTATTTTTCCTCTATGAGGGAGGTTTTACGATGAGCTTCATATTTGCGTTTTTCATTATGATGTTCTTCCTTGCCATCGGCGATATGGTCGGCGCAAAGACTAAAGCCATGATCCCGTCGGTCTTTATTTCTGCATCGCTCTTCCTTATCGGTTTCTGGAACGGCTGGCTGCCCCGCGATGTCATGAACATTGCTGCGATTGGTCCTATGGCGACTCTTGCCATGTATCTCTGCATCGCTCACATGGGTACGCTGATCAGCGTCCGCGAGCTGTGCTCTGAGTGGAAGACGATCGTCATCGCCGTCTGCGGTCTTGCCGGTATGTCCGGCGCTCTTCTGTACTTCGGCACTCAGTTGATCGAATACAACGCCGTCGTCATCGGCATTCCGCCTCTTGCCGGCGGTCTTGTCGCCACCATCATGATGGGCAAAGCAGCTGAAGGACTGGGCGTTCTCGCTCTCCTTGCTCCTGCCGTTTTCGTCGTCCAGGGCTTTGTCGGCTATCCTCTGACGGCTATCTGCCTTCGCATTGAAGGAAAGAAACTCCTTGCCGGTTACCGCGACGGTTCCATCAAGGCTGCGAACAAAGCAGCTGAGGGCGGCGCGGGTCAGAAGCGTCTTCTTCCTCCTTTGCCCGAGAAGTATCAGACGACGTTCTACCACCTTGCAGGGATTGCCTTCATCGGCTGGCTTGCCTATATGAGCAACATCTATCTTGGTCAGTTCCTCAAGTCGATGAACCCTGAATGGGTTAAGTACAACCTCCATCCGCTGGTTATCTGCCTTATCTACGGCTGCCTCGGCGCTGAGATCGGCATCGTTGAGAAGGGCGCTCTGACCAAGGGCGGCACCGTCGGATTCTGCCTTGCGGTCATCATGGCGCTCGTCATGGTCATGCTCAACAACTCCACGCCTCAGGACATCATTGCCCTGCTGAAGCCCCTTGCCGTGATCGTCGTCGTCGGCGTCGCCGGCATGATCGTCGCTTCCGCCATTGTCGGCAAGATCCTCGGCTACTCCGTTCCCATCGCTGTCGCTCTGACGCTGACGGCTCTCTACGGCTTCCCCCCGAACTACATCCTTACGGAAGAAGCCGCCAAGGGACTTGCTGATACGGCTGAAGAGAGAGCCTTCCTCATGGATCAGATGCTTCCCAAGATGCTTGTCGGCGGTTTCACCACCGTTACCGTCGGCTCCGTCATCATGGCTGGCTTCTTCGTCAACATGATCGTGAGATAACTTTTCATCGTTTTTGCACACAATGAAAGGCACCGCTGCGCGCAGCGGTGCCTTTTTGTATATACAGAGCGTTTCATAAAAAAACGATGTACCGGGGGCGTATAAAGTATAAATTGAAGTTAATTGATAGAATTTATATGTAATCGTGATGAATTGTTTATTATTGAATATTATGTGTTTTTTGCCTTGACAAAAGTGTATAAAAAATGTAAAAATCAAAAGACAAAACCCGCGGTAATAACCGTTCATAAGGGATGAGCAAAGGAGAGAATTTGAGTGAATTCAACGCACAACATCATGGTTTTGATTGAAGCCCTTCTTGCCGACGGAGGAGAGATTGGAGTCAGAGAACTCGCGTCGCGCACGGGCGTGCCCAAGAGCACTGTGCAGCGTTTTCTGTCCTCAATGCAGGACAACGGCTGGGTTGCCCAGGATGGGAGAACTCAAGGCTACAAAATTGGATACAAGCTTTTGAGCATGGCGAATGCATGGCGTCTGCGCCTTGATTTGAAGCGTTTGGCAGAAGAAATCATGCGCGCTCTGTGCGAGGCGGTCAATCAGACTGTGCTGCTTTTTGTGCCAGACGGCTGCGGCAGCTTTTGTCTGGAGAAAATGGAGTCTGAGAAGACAATCAAGCTGGCGGCAGAGGTGGGGCGCGCATTTCCGCTTCACGTCGGCGCCTGCGCTAAGGCGCTGCTGTCATACGTGCCCGAACCCCTTCAGAAACACGTTCTCTACTCAGAGCTGGAATCCTATACCCCTGCGACGATTGCCGAGCCAAAGGCGCTTGAGGCTGAAATCGACAAAATCCGCGAGCTCGGTTATGCCGCAAGCGCTGAAGAGATGACCATCGGCGTGGCAGAGGCTGCCGTTCCTCTGTTGGCGTCAGACGGAACACTTATCGGCGCTCTGGGAATCGCCGGCGCGAAAGCTGACGTCGAGCCAAAGTTTGAGCAGTATGCGGCAATGCTCAAAGAATCGGCGCGGGAAATCATGGAGCGGCTGGAGAACTACTGATGAGGTCTGAAAAACGTTCTTCCTAAATCAGAACTAACTCCAATTTTTGATAAGAATACGTTCCATTCAGAAGCTGTAGCCTTTTTATCTAAGTACTTAGTGCTTACAAAAAAGTCAACATCCACATACTTCTCAATGGTCAAGTTTGGTTTATATCTGTCGGCAAGATAGCAGTTGGATGCAGTCTCAAAAGAATCATTTTGAGTTAGAAGTTTAATCTTGTGCAAAGAACTGTAATGCGAATCCTCCAACAGCCCTTTTGAATGCAGATCAAAAAAGAATAGAAGGATGTCGATTGCATTGTTGTCGTTGACAAAACCGTCTTCAAATACTTTACCTGTTTCTATAATGCTTACATCTGATGGTTCCTTGG
>JAXEJY010000106.1:0-4671 GCA_034101315.1 Pyramidobacter sp. | reverse complement strand
GTAGTAATGCCTTTTTCATACAGATGAATGACGGTGGTTTCGAGCGAATCTGAGTACCGTTTGTAGGACGGAAGGAGCTTCTGCTCAAACTCCCCGTTACGGTCTCTAGGAACTCGGACATTGATCTCGCCAAAACGTGTTTGCACGCGCCGAGCGTAGCTTCCGTTGCGGGAATTACCAGAGTTGTAGCCGTCAACAGCATTTTTTTCGTATCCGAGGAAAGCAGTGAGTTCTATTTCAAGAATGCTGTTCACTGCCGTCTCAATTTCTTCCCGAAAAACTTCATCTACACTGCGTCCGCCCAGTAGCGCTGCCATCAATTTCGTGTTACAATCACCCATAGAAAGACTCCTCTCTTTTCCCGTTTGCTGGTGTTTTGGGTGATGCTATCTTACAGGAAAAGACGGGGACTTTCTATTTTTTTACTCGCCCGCGTTTACACAAAATATTTTACGCTCTCTCACCGAACGGGAGAATTGCAATGGCTACTACGACGGTAAGTATTCGTATTGATGAAGAACTCAAACGGCAGGCAGAAGATCTTTTTGCCGACCTTGGGCTGAACCTGACAACGGCGATGACTTCATTTATCCGTCAGTCTGTCCGCGAGCAAAGAATCCCGTTTGCGCTTACGCGCAACATACCGAACGAGGAAACGCGACGGACACTTGACGCCGTTTTGCGCGGCGAGGGATTAAGTCCTGCCTATTCCAGCCTTGAAGAACTGAAAGAAGCTCTGAATGCTTAAAGTCAGATTCTCGGCGTCCTTTAAGAAAGATTACAGGAGGATTCAGCGAAGAGGGTACGATATGAATCTTCTTGACACAGCTGTTTTGCTCCTCATGCGCGACAGCACGCTGCCGCCGCAATACAGAGATCATCAGCTGACGGGAAATTACAGATCTTTCCGCAAGTGTCACATCACCCCTGATTGGCTTCTGATCTACGCGATTGAAAAAGAGGAGCTTATTTTGTGCCTGTCACGAACGGGAACTCACAGTGATCTCTTCAAGCTGTGATATTTTATGGTCTCCCTTCAAAAAACGCAGCGGCGAGTTCTTGCGGGCGCTCGCGAGTACCTAAAAGTGAAAAATTCTGCACAGATTTGATAAGGTGTAAGTGACAGTATAACAAAAAAACCCCTGCATTTGCAGGGGTTTGATTAAATCCGGTAAAATTTGATTTTAAGAGATGGAGCCGACTCCCGGATTTGAACCGGGGACCCCATCCTTACCATGGATGTGCTCTACCTACTGAGCTAAGTCGGCTTATAAAAAATGGTGGTAGCGGGTGGATTTGAACCACCGTAGGCTCCCGCCGTCAGATTTACAGTCTGATGCCATTGACCACTCGGCCACACTACCACTTTTTATGTCAGTTCCATAAAAAGATTATGGAGCCGGCAACCAGACTCGAACTGGTGACCTGCTGATTACAAATCAGCTGCTCTACCAACTGAGCTACGCCGGCCTGACAAGAAAGCATTATACGTGATTTTTTAAAAATGTCAACGCCTCTGCGGAAATTTCTTTAAAAGAGGTGTAATCACTTGTAAATGCTTACATCTCTTCATTATTCACACGCTCAAATAACTAATCAAAAAATTACGAAAAATTAATTACCTGAGCGGCTTTCAGGTCAGCGGGCAAAATCTTTACCGCGCCGCCGTCACTGCTGCGCCAGTTTTTCCTCGACGGCTTTCATCTTGCCGTCCATGGTCAGCTCTTTGTCGCGGCGGTCGTCGATGCGCAGGGTAGTGTAGACGCGCTGGACGCCTTTTTCAAACGGAGCTTCGTGGGCTTCGCGCACGGCGGCAAGGACTTCGTCAAGCTCTCCTTCTACGATGGTGCTCATGGGGGTCAGCATGACTTTCAGGTTATGCGAGCGCAGGACTTTTTCGACGCCTGCCACGTAATAGCTTGTGCCGCCGGCTGTCGGAATCCGCGGCGCGACGGTTATTTCAGCGATGACTCTGGGCATGAACTTCGTCTCCTTTTGTTTCGGAATTTACTTTCCGGCTGATTTCTCGGGACTGTTTTCCATGGGATCTTTCAGCATGAACTTCCCTGAAAGGCCCAGCGCGTAATCGAGGTTGGCGCGCGAGCTGTAGCTGTCGTACACTGAATCGACGAGCTGCGTTCGGGCGTTGCTCAGCGACGTGCGGGCGTCCAGGACGTCGAGGTTTGTCCCGACGTTGGCCTTGTAGCGCATGAGCGCCATGCGGTAATCCTCTTCGGCGCTGGCGACCTGACTCGTCGCCACGGCGATTTTCTGCATTGCCGACTCAAGATTCAGCTGAGCTGATGACACTTCGAGGGCAATCTGTTTTTTGTAGTCTTCGATGTTGGCAAGAAGTTCCTGCGCGGCGGCTCTGTACTCTCTGACCTGCGCGCGGGCTTTGCCGCCGTCAAAGAAGTCCCAGCGCAGTGAAAGCTGGAGTTTCCACGTGTCCTGCTGGTCGGGCCAGAAGTTTTGACCGGCTGTCAGGACTTCGCCGCTGGCGACGATTTTAGGGCCTGTCGATCCGGCTGCGGCAGCGGCAACCGCCAGAGCGCTGCGGCGCGAATAGTCGAGGGCTTTCAATTCGGGACGCCATCTGTAGAGCGTGGAGTCGTCCCACACGGGCGGCTTGGGCATGACGGGCTGAAGGTGCGGCGCGGGGAGGTCGAACCGGTCGCGCAGACTGGTTCCGACAGCGCGCTCCAAAGCGCGCCAGCGCACGTCGACGGCGTTTTTGGCGGAAATGACGTTGAGCTCGCCGTTTGACACGTCGACTTGGACGCGCAGAACTTCGTTCTTCGCGACGACGCCGTAGTTGAAGAACGACTCGACTTCGAAAAGATGCTCTTTCGCCAGCTGAAGCACTTCTTCGGCGACGGTCAGTTTGGCGCAGGCGCGCTGAAGGTCGTAGTACGACACGTAGACAGCGTTTTCAACGCCCTGTCCCGTGCGCGTCTCCTTTGCCTGAATGCCGAGATGCGCCAGTCTGCGCGCGCTGATTGTCTGCTCGACGGCTCCGCTTGAAAACAGCAGATACTGAACGCCGAGCGATCCCTGATACACCTCTTCAAAATTGCTGACGGCGTACCCGATAGCTTGTCCCGTCGCGCCGAGGTGAACGGGAATCTGACTTTCTTTTCCCTGCCAGCTTCCGACAAGCTGAGCAAACAGCTTGGGCAGTTTGTCGGCACGCGCCTGTTCAATCTGCTGACGCGCCTGTTCGACGCGCGCCTGGGCGGCGGCAAGCGACGGGTTGTTCTGATACGCCAGCGCCAGCGCCACGTCGGGCGTCAGAAGCGGCTTTGACGGAGCTGTCTTTTGAGCGGCGGCGGGAAGTGTCAGACAGCACGCCACAACGAAAGCCGCTGTCAGTTTTTTCATCATCATTTCTGCCTCCTGATCGTTGAATTTGAAAAGATTTCTGCTGTCTGTATTATAACCCACATCGCAAAAATCGGGTGAAATTGAACATTTGATTTATTTCCGCCTTGCGTTATAATCATGAATGTGTTCGCTTTTTTTATGATAAAAATTGACGCGACGGTATATTTTTCATCAAAAACTAAGCACACACGACGGCAAAAAGGCTTTATCATTCGCAAAACTGTCTGTGAAAGGAAGTATGATTTGAATGTCAGACTCACGTTCAGCCAGCTCCTGTTCCTGCGCCCTGTGGAGGTTTGTAGGATTCAGTCTTTTCGGGCTTTTTATGTTCTTCTTCAAGCTGGAATGGATTAACCCCGCCATCAAGACCGTTCCGGTTGACTACATCGTCAGCTCTTTGCAGAAGTACTGGATGCCGGCGGTCAAGATTTTCATCCTGGGCGTCATGTATCTGGGGGCAGTCCTTCCCTTTGTCCGCAAGACGTGGAACAAGGACGGCATGACGATTTTCTTCTCCGTCGCCAAGGTGTGCGGCGCCGTCATCGGCACAATTCTGTACTTCGGTCTGATGAAGGACAACGCATGGCTTTGGAGAGGCGACATCGGACCGTTCCTGTTCAACAAGCTCGCCATTCCCGTCGGACTCGTCATCCCGATTGGATCGATCTTCCTCGCGTTCCTCGCCAGCTACGGGCTGATGGAGTTCATCGGCGTCCTCGTCAACTGCTTCATGCGTCCTGTGTTCCGCACGCCGGGACGTTCCGCCATTGACGCCGTTGCCTCGTTCGTCGGCAGCTACTCCATCGCGCTCATCATCACCAACGGAGTGTACCGCGCCAACCGCTACACCGCGCGCGAAGCCGCCATCATCGCGACGGGCTTCTCCACGGTCTCCATGACGTTCCTGCTCGTCGTCGCCAAGACGCTTGGTCTGATGGACTACTGGACGACGTATTTCTTCGTCGCCATGCTCGTCACGTTTATCGTCACCGCCATCACCGCTCGCCTGTGGCCTCTGTGCGCCATTCCTGAGACGTACTTCGGCGGTGAAAAAGCTCCTGAGCCGCCCGCAGAGGGTTCTCTCTTTGCGCGCGCATGGAATACGGGCATTCACACTGCTGCTCAGCAGCAGCCTGTCGGACGCCTGTGCTTTGACAACCTGAAAGCCGGTCTGAACATGGCTTTTGCCGTCATCCCGTCCATCACATCCGTCGGACTTCTCGGACTGTGGCTTGCTGAGTTCACGCCGCTGTTTGACTGGTTCGGATATCTTTTCTATCCGTCCTT
>JAXEJY010000105.1:0-4125 GCA_034101315.1 Pyramidobacter sp. | reverse complement strand
CAAAAAACCGCACAACTTGCATGTGTTAAGCACGCCGCCAGCGTTCATCCTGAGCCAGGATCAAACTCTCCGTTAAATTCTATCTCTTCAGGGCCTCTCGCTTGGCTTCTTCTTTTCCTCTATTCAGCTGTCAATGTGGATTGCTGCTGGATTCGTGCGTTCCGTGGGAAGCACTGCGCCGCGCAGCAAGAGGTATAATACTCCCCTCGCTCTCTTTTGTCTACTCTCTCTTTTAGACTGAAAAACCTGAAATAATCATCTGACTGTTTTCTTTTACGGAGATTAAATAGAAATTAATTCGTTTTATGCGGAATTATAGCCTGACTTATTTGTTTCCTATCTCTAATATCTTCTGATTTTTCTCAAGAAATTTCTTAAAAATATTTTTTGCCGCGCTCAAATGCTGTTTTTCTTTCTTTCGGTTGATTTTCGTGATATGATTAGCTAGTCCATTTGCGGTCAGCACTCCGCGAGCGCAGTGCGGCATGAAGAACTCTCTTAAATGAACAGATCATTCTGATTCTGGAAAAATCCAAAATCTTGCAGAGCTGAAAGGAGCTTTTTCTTTTATTATGATTCGCATCGACATCTCTGATAAACTGACAAAAACTCAGCGCTGGACGTACATCGCGCGGAGGTTTGACTCGCTGGCGGACGCGGAGAGCGACGCTCTTGCCGTTCTGTGCAACTCGATGGCGTTTCTGTACTGGACGCTTGGCGACGTCAACTGGACGGGACTGTATATTCTGCGCGGCAGTGATCTTGTTCTGGGGTCGTTTGCCGGAAAACCTGCCTGTTTCAGAATTCCTACGGGCAAAGGGGTCTGCGGGCAGGCTGCAGCCCTCAGTGAAGTTCAGCTTGTGCCGGACGTAGAGCAGTTTCCCGGGCACATTGCCTGCGACAATGCGTCGCGGTCTGAGCTGGTCATGCCTCTTTTTGCGCACGGGAAGCTGTGGGGCGTGCTGGACATGGACAGCCCTGTCCTTGGGCGGTTTGACGCCGAGGACGCAGCAGCGGCGGCTGAGGTCTGCGCGGTTCTTGAGCGCGTGATCGCGCGTCTGAGCTAAACCGCTTGGGGTGTGTTGCGTTTGGGTGTTCTCATGCTAAACTCATTGCGGCACGCTATTTTTATTCGAAAGGTGGAGGAATCTCAGTGAAGTCAAAAATTTTTTCCTTGATCGGAAAAGCTGCGTTTCTTGCCATTATCGCAGCATGTTTCTTCGTTGGCTGGCATATGCTCACTCAGAAAAAAGCTGAAGTGCCTCAGGCTGCTGAGCCTGTCTGCACGGTCAGGACGATGACGCTGACGGCTGCCGGTTCTATATCAAAGCATCACTATTTCGGCACGGTGCAGGGGTCCCAGCGCGTCAATCTGTCGTTCCGCGTTCCGGGGCCTCTTGTGGAGCTTCCTTTTGACATGGGCAACCGGGTAAAAAAGGGCGATTTGATCGGGCGGATTGACCCGCGCGATTTCAAGACGCGCTTAAATCAGGCTCAGAGCAGTCTGGCTCAGGCTCAGGCAAAGCACGCGGAAGCGCAGAGCAACTTTAAGCGCTATGAAGAGCTGTATAAGAAGAAAGTGATTGCCGAGGCTCAGTACGACCGCTATAAAACGGCTCTTGACGTGGCGCGGTCTAACTTAAAGTCGGCGGAGGCGCAGGTTGCCGCCGCGCGCGACGCTCTGGCGGACACGGAGCTGCGCGCGCCGTTCGACGGGGTCATTGTGGGGCGCATGGTGGAGAACTTTCAGGACGTGCAGGCAAAACAGCCGATAGCCAGTCTCCAGAATCTCCAGAACGTTGAAATTGTCTTCAGTGTTCCCGACAAGGATATCATCAGCGCTACGGCTGGAACTTCGGCACAGTCAATCGCTGAAGGGTCAATCCCTGAAGCCGTCAGTTTCCTCGTCACAGCGCGATTTGAGGCGATTCCCGACCGCACGTTTGACGTGAAGTTCAAGGAGTTCGGCGCTCAGGCTGACCCGCAGACGCAGACATATCCCGTGACGGTCACGATGAATCAGCCGGAGAACTTCAGAATCCTTCCGGGGATGCCTGTTGACATCACGGTTGACACGGTGAGTCCGCGCACGTCTGACGAGCAGAGTTTCTTCGTTCCGGCGTCCGCTGTCGTCGGCGATCCGTCTGGCGCGTGCTGGCTGTGGAGATACGTTGACGGGCGCGTCCACAAAACGCCTGTGACGCTGGGATCGTACCGGGGCGACAGAATTGAGGTCAAAGGTGATCTGAAGCCTGAAAACATCATCATCACCGCGGGCATGAACTATCTGAAAGAGGGACAGAAAGTCCTTCTGACGCGATAAAGGAGCAGGCTCATGAACATTGCACGGGCAAGCATAAAACGCAAGACGGTTATTCTGTTCCTCTGCGTGCTGGCTGTTGTCGCAGGGGTTATGGCGTACGTGGAGATGGGCAAGCTGGAAGATCCGTCGTTCACCATTAAGACGGCAGTCGTCACGACGCAGTATCAGGGGGCGACGGCAACTGAGGTTGAGACGGAAGTCACCAGCCGCATTGAAGACGCGATTCAGGCGATGGGCGAGGTGAAGGAAATCCGCTCGCGATCCACAGACGGGCTTTCCATCATCTACGTCGACATCAAGAGCACGTACACGGCGGAGGATCTTCCTCAAATTTGGAATGTCCTGCGCCAGAAGGTGACTGACGTCACGCCGTCGCTGCCGCCGGGCGCCAGCGAGCCGATTGTCAACAACGACTTCGGCGACGTGTTCGGCCAGTTCTACGCGCTCGTCGGCGACGGATACAGCATGAAGGAACTTTGGGATCACGCTGATTTCCTGAAAAAACAGCTGGTTCTCCTGCCGGGTGTCGCGCGCGTCAGCATCACGGGCGATCAGACGGAAGCCATTTACGTTGAGTTTTCGCGCACGAAGCTGTCCACGCTGGGACTGTCGCCGCAGGCGATTTTCGGCGTGCTGAACAAGCAGAACACCGTTTCCGCTGTTGCCACGTCGTCGCTCGGCTCTGAGTTCCTGCGGATTGACCCGACAAGCGCTATCACAGATGTCAACGACATCGGCGATCTCGTCCTGGGCGGCAGCGGAGCAAATCTTATCCGTCTGCGCGACGTGGCTGAAATTCGGCGCGATTACCTTGACCCGCCGCGCTTTCTGATCCGCCGCGACGGGCGTCCGGCTCTGGGAATCGGTATTTCTTCCGTCGCCGGCGGCAACGTCGTCACCATGGGCGAGTTGATCAAAAAACGCCTTGCTGAGCTTGAAGAGATGACTCCAATCGGCATGGAGCTTGAGGAGATCTACATGCAGTCGGACGCCGTCACGGAGTCAGTCAACAACTTCATCATCAACCTGATTGAGTCGGTCGTCATCGTCGTCGGCGTTCTGCTCATCTTCATGGGGCTGAGATCGGGTCTGCTGATCGGCGGCGTTCTTGTGCTGACAATCGCCGCGACGTTCACTATCATGAACATAGAGGGCATTTTCCTCCAGAGCGTATCGCTTGCCGCGCTCATCATCGCCCTCGGCTCGCTGGTCGACAACGCCATCGTCGTCACGGAGGGAATCCTCGTCGGCGTCCAGCGGCACCAGTCGGCAGAGGACGCCGCCAGCGACACAGTCGGCGGCACTGTCTGGGCGCTTTTGGGCGGAACGATTATCGCCGTTTTGGCGTTCGCGCCGATTGGACTTTCGCCGGACAGCACGGGCGAGTACTGCAAAAGCCTTTTCCAGGTCGTCGGCATTTCAATGCTGCTGAGCTGGCTGCTTGCCATCACTGTCACGCCTGTTCTCGGCACGATGACGCTCAAGCCGTCTGTGACGCACACCGACCCCTACAATCAGCCGCTGTTCAGAGCGTACCGCGCCGTGCTTGAGTGGTGTCTGCGCTACCGCTGGCTGACAATAGGCACCGTTTTGGCGCTGTTCGTCCTGTCCATCATCGGATTCAACTTTGTGGATAAGAGCTTCTTCCCCGATGCCGGAGGCGTCTATTACATCACCGATCTGTACCAGCCTCAGGGACGATCGATTGAGTCTCAGAGCGCGCACACGCGCGAACTTGAAGAGTTCCTGCTGAAACAGCCTGAGACGAAAAACGTCACGTCGTTCATCGGCGGCGGCGCGCT
>JAXEJY010000104.1:0-9015 GCA_034101315.1 Pyramidobacter sp. | reverse complement strand
TCTATCCGTTCTTCAACGTCTTCGGCGTCGAACAGGCTGTCATCGCCGGAAAAGCGGCCGCCATTTCTCTGCCGGAAATGTTCCTGCCCGCCGTGCTCATCAAGGCAAGCGCCACGCCTCTGCTCAAGTTCGTCATCGCTGTTGTCAGCATTTCCGAGATTCTGTTCTTCTCCGCCAGCATCCCGTGCATCATGGGCACCGACATCCCGCTGAAACTTCGTGATATCGTCGTCATCTGGTTCGAGCGCGTCGTCCTGTCCATCATCATCACCATCCCCATCGCCATGTGGCTGAAACTGCCCGACGTCGTTCAAGCGGCGGCGAAATAGTTTTTTTCGGGAATTCACGCAAACGCCTTTGCCCAGTGCAAAGGCGTTTTTTCGTGCGGCCAAACTGGCTTGCAAATCTGCCATGCCGATGGTATTCTGACATATCATGAAAAAATCTCTGTCAGCTGGGAGGCAGTCTCATGCTCTTTTACAATCTGAAAGATCCCTCAGAACAGGTATCGTTTGTGCAGGCGACGCGCCGCGGTCTGGGACGGAATCAGGGGCTTTTCTTCCCTCAGACGCTGCCGCGCCTCGACGCTGAGGCGCTCTTGGAAATGCCCTTTATCGAGCGCAGCGCCGCTGTTCTGGCGCCGTTTATCGCTGATGAAATTCCTTTTGACGATCTTCTTGAGCGCGTCCGAGCGGCGTTTGCCTTTCCCGCGCCGCTCGTGCCCGTGCAGGAGGACGTGTACGCGCTCTCGCTGTTTTGCGGACCGACGCTGGCGTTTAAGGACTTCGGCGCGCGATTTTTGGCGCAGATGATGGCTCAAACCGCGGGCAGTCAGCCGATGACAATTCTGACGGCGACGTCGGGGGACACTGGCGCCGCTGTCGCTCACGCGTTCTGGGGCATCGAGGGAATAAATGTCGTCGTTCTGTATCCGCGCGGGCGAATCAGCCCTCTTCAGGAAAAACTGTTCTGCACGCTGGGCGGCAATGTCACAACGGTCTCCGTTGACGGCGATTTTGACGCATGTCAGGCGCTCGTCAAGCAGGCTTTTGACGATGAAGCGCTCCGCTCGCGGCTAGGGCTGAACTCTGCGAACTCGATCAACGTCAGCCGTCTGCTGGCGCAGATATGCTACTACTTTGAAGCCGTCGCTCAGCTGCCGCGGTCAAAGCAGCGCGATGCGGTCGTCTGCGTGCCAAGCGGCAACTTCGGCAACCTGACGGCGGGGCTTATGGCGCGCGCGATGGGTCTGCCCGTCAAGCGCTTTGCCGCGGCGACAAACGCGAACGACACGGTTCCGCGCTATGTAAAAAGCGGCGTCTGGGATCCTCACGCCACGATTGCGACGATATCGAACTCCATGGACGTCAGCCGTCCGAACAACTGGCCGCGCGTCGAGGAGCTTCTGCGCCGCGAAGGGCGCAGCGTCAGTGAGCTGTTCTCCGAGTCGGTCAGCGACGAAGAAACGCGCGACGCCATGCGCACGCTGGCGCACGCCGGACACGTTGCCGAGCCACACGGCGCTGTGGCATGGCGCGTTCTGACGGACACGCTGACCGAGGGCGAGACGGGAATTTTCCTTGAGACGGCGCACCCTGCCAAGTTCCAGGAGACTGTCGAGCGCACTCTGGGAATCGACGTTCCTCTGCCTGAAGCGCTGGCGAAACGCGCTGCTTTGCCCGTGCTGTCGCAGGACATCGCCGCTGATTTCGGCGAGCTGTCGCGCGTCCTGAAAAGCATCTGACGTCCGAGGCGGACGCACAAAATTTTTATTTTTCCGCCGGTATTTCGGCAAAAAATCTGCGCGAAGAGGCTTTACATAATGTTTTGCCTCTCATATACTCTCTAGCAGCCTGAAATTGTTTCGGAGCGAAAGGAGAGTGCAGATTTATGATTCGTAACAACCGCTCTGAGACCCGACAGCTGGCAGTACTGGCTTTGCTGGTCAGTCTCAACATCATCCTCAGCCGCGTTGGGAGCATCCGCGTTCCTCTTGGCGGCGTCGAGGGATTTCGCATTGGTTTCGGCGCGTTTCCTCTTGTCTTTGCCGGACTCGTCTACGGGCCGGCGGGCGGCGCAATCGTGGGAACAGCCGGTGACTTGCTGGGGTATTTTATCAACCCGATGGGAGGGTATCTGCCCATTTTCACTCTGACAGCAGCGCTTCGCGGTTTTCTTCCCGGGCTCATCTGGAAAATGACGGGACGCCCTCTGACGTGGACGGGAGTTTTTCTTCCGCTGCTCGCGTCGGGACTGTGCAGCGCTCTGAGCGTACCGTTTCTGCTGAACGCGATGTTCAAAGTCCCCCTGACGGTGACGCTGCCGGGGCATCTCCTCAGCATGTGCATCACTGTTCCGCTCTACACGTTCATCTTCCTGAAACTGTATCGTGGACTGCACCGGCGGGGCATTTTTTAGTTCAAATCCTCACGCACGCAAAAAGCGCCGTTTTCTGCAAAAATTCGCAGAAAACGGCGCTTTTTTTGTTGTTCGCGTCCGCAGTGCTAGGCGCGGGCTGTCTGAAACACTTTTTCGACGTCCTGCGCTGAGGCGGAGCCTTCGTGGATTTTCTCTCCGTCAACGTAAAACGTGGGGACGTAGTAGTAGTCGTATTTTTCCGCGGTAGCGGGATCTTTTTTCTCGTCGATCATCTCAAAGGGCACGTCGGCGTATTCGGGGTGCGCCGCCTTGAGCTCGTCAATAAGCGCCAATGCCTTGCGGCAGTGAGGACAGCCTTCAAACATGAACATGGTGATTTTTTTCATCCTGCGTTCCTCCAAAGCTAGAAGTTGTAAATTGTCTCCGTCTCCGCCGGGAACGGGGCGCGCCCTGTCAGCGGCAGAGGGTCAAGGGGCGTGCCGGAAAGGTACAGCCCGAGATGAAGGTGAGGCCCCGTCACGCGGCCTGTCGCGCCGGAAAGGGCAATGACATCGCCGGCTTTGACGCGCGCGCCGTCTTTGACGAGAATTTTTGACAGGTGGAAGTAGGTCGTGATGACGCCCATCCCATGATCGATGTACACTGAGCCGCCGGCGTAGTAGTGATTGCCCGTCAGAACGACGCGGCCCGCAGCCGGCGCGCGGACTTTCGTTCCGACAGCCGCGCGCAGGTCGAGTCCTCCGTGGCGTCCCTTGACGACGCCGTTATAGCTTCTGCTTTTCCCGTAAAGACTCGTCGGAGAGCCTTTGACGGGCGGCGTAAACGTGCGCGGCAGAGGATCGGCGTGCGTGCGGAGGGCAAGGGTTTTTTTGACAGCCGCGCGTTCGCGCTCAATACGAGAACGGAGGGACGCTGGCGGCGTCACCATTTTCGGCGAAACCTTCAGTTTTTCAGACGGATAGCGCTTCAGCGAGACGCGAATGTCGCGCTCGACCTGAATGGTTTGTCCCTTCCAGTCGAACTCAAGGGTCAGTTTCTGAGTGCTTCCTGCCTGTTTTTCGTCGTTCGGGACGCCGAGAAGCGTTCGGCACAGCCCGTTTTTAGGGCGCGCGGTGTAGCGCGAGCCGCGCCACATCAGCCGCATTTCCGGCACCGGAACGTTGACGCGGATTTGCGCAAAAAACGGCTGTCCCTGATTCACTGTTTCGGGAACGCTCACGCGCAGCCGCGCGGCATGGGCGCACGCCACAAGAATCAGGAGAAGAAGCAGAGCATGCAGCAGTTTTTTCATGTGCAGTATTCTTTATACGTGTCCCGCGAAAACTACGCCAGCTCTCTCAGTTTCCGGCGCAGGATCTTTCCTGAGGGAGAGACGGGAAGCGACTCCACAAAGTCGACTTTGCGCGGGATCTTGTAGTTTGCCAGCTTGCTCTTGCAGTATTCAATGATGTCGCGCTCCGTCACTTCTTTGCCGTCCTTGAGGACGACACATGCGCGCGGAATTTCGCCGTTGACGACGTGATGCAGAGAGACGACCGCCGAGGCGGCGACGGCAGGGTGAAGATTCAGGACTCTTTCGACTTCCTGCGGATAGACGTTGAAGCCGCCGACGATGATGATGTCCGTCACGCGGTCGAGCACTGTGATGTAGCCGTCTTCGTCGTACTTGACGACGTCGCCGGAGTTGTACCACCCGTCGGAGGACAGGCGTTCTGCCGTGACTTCGGGCGCTTCAAAGTAGCCGTGGAACACGGACGGTCCTTTCAGGAACAGCACGCCGGGGGTGTCGGGCGGGAGCATTTCGCCGGTCTCGTCGCAGACTTTCCACTCGTAGCCGGGCAGGATCGGGCCGATTGTGCCAAGTTTTCTGTGATCGTAATCGGGGTTGACCGCGACGACAGGAGAGCACTCTGTCGCGCCGTAACCTTCGAGGATCGGGACGCCGAACACTTCGACCGACGCCGTGTCGAGCGCGACGTTCAGCCGGTCGCCGCCCGTAATGACCATGCGCACGGAATCAGGACGAACGGGATTATGCGCGGCGGAGCGCTTGAGGAACTCCAGCATCGTCGGAACGAGGAACAGAATCGTCGCCTTTGCCTCGGCAATCGCCTTCAGCGTCTCAAGAGGCGGCATGAATCCGGGCACAACCGCGCACTTGGCGCCCAGGAAAATGGGCGTCACAAGCCCCAGCGTGAAGCCGAACGAATGGAAGTTGGGCAGCACCCACAGATACGTGTCCGAGGAGCGCAGATCGACTTGGCGCAGGAATGAGCGGGCATTTGAGATGAGGTTTTCGTGCGTCAGAGGAACGGCTTTGGGCAGTCCTGTCGTCCCTGACGTCGTGAAGAAGACCGCGTTGTCCTTCGGCGTTGAGCGTTTGACCAGACCGCGGAACTCGGCAAGTCCTCCCTCAAGCTCCGTCTCGACGACGGGATAGCGCACGACGCCGGCGGCGGCTTTGTCATCACCGCGCCCGACGACAACGGCAAAAGGCTGAATCAGGTCAATTGTGGGCAAAAGGTTGGCAGTGCCGGCGCGCATGTTCAGCGGAACAAGCGTCCCCTTCAAACTCCACACGGCAAGCGCCAGAGTCAGCAGAGCCGGACAGTTGGGCAGGAGCGTCATCAGGCGCTGCCCTTCACAGAATCCCGCTTTAATCAGCGTCTGACGAGTCTGCTCCGTTCGTTCAAGCAGAGTTTTTCCGTCAATCCACTCGCCTTTCCACCAATAGACCGGATCACCGGCGCGTTTTTCCAAATTCGGAACAAACAGCGTCTCCAAACGTTCCATTGCGCAAAACCTCCTAAAACTCTGCCGAGCTTCATAAGCCTGACATGTAATGATCAACTCTTGCCGCGCGGGCGTCCGGCAAAAAAGCAAACGCAAACGGCGCAGCGCTTCAAAAAACATTCCTTTTCTTGTAAGAATTATACCACAGGAAAAAACGCGCTGAAAACGCCATAACGTGGTACAATAATCGACGGACAGGAGGGATTGTATGGACGCGCTCAAATTCATTTTTGGACAGCCGATACTCCTCGGATTTGCAATGGGACTGATTGTCGCTCTGGTCGTCTGGTGGGGAGCGTGGCGCCGCCGCCGGGCGCTCACAAAGGAACTGACGCGCCTGCAGGACTACACCCGCACACAGATTGAACTCACGGGACGCGGACAGAAAGAGCTCCTCGAAGAGAATAAAAAGCTGAAGGAGCAGACAGAGAATCTGCGCATTTCCCTGGCGTCTCTCTCTCAAAAGACAGACAAAGCGGAACTGCGCCGTCTGCGCGTGTACGACAAGGCAATCCGCGAAATATGCGTTACCATGCCGGGTTTTAACGCCGTATGGGACGCCGCCCTCAAACGCGCGGACGCCGAAGTGGAAAAAACGCGCCACGGCATCCTGCCGTTTCTCAAGGAAATCGTTTACCCGTCGTTTGACTCTCTGGCAGAGCGTCAAGCCGCGCCGCGCCCGGAAGCTGCGCCAAATGCCGAGCCTGAGCCGGCGCCGCAGCCCGTCGCCGTGGAGCTTCTTCCCGAACCATCTCCCGCGCCCAACGCGCCCGACGCGCCTGACGCAAACGCAAACGACGTAAACGCAGAGGAGAACACATCAAACTAAGAAGATAGAAAAGGAGTCGGAGCAGTTTGGGCCGTGCGCCTCTTCAGATCGCATAAATCCCGCAGCGCCCCGGCAACAGGATGCTGCGGGATTTGTTCAACGAAATCCTTAAACTGTGTCCGTTATCCTCGCTCGCGGCTCAAAAACTCGGCGGCTTCCGGGACATTATCCCATACAAAAGCGCCGAGTTCGCACGGATAATCCTCGCACAGTCCGCAGTGAGGCAGACCTTTTGCTGTCGCGCAGCGGCGAACTTCGCACATGCCGCAGTGACCGACCTTTGCGCCGGGCTTCAGGCAGCCCGTGCAGTTGATGTGACGCGTCTCAAACTGAAATCCGTACGCCTGAGTCCACTGCCGGGCAACGCGCGCTTTCAGCTCCTCATCGTTGGTGCGTGTCGCAATATACGCATCGCACGCCGAGCAGTCAAGACCGCAGCATCCTCTGTTTTCCATCAAAGAAATCCCCCTTTCCGGTGTATGATGTTCATTGTAAATCACGTGTAAAACAACAGCAAGACAACCGTCGAGATGATTTGAGGAGGTTTATGAAAATTGGGCAAAGATCTGAGAGTTGAAGTGATAAAAGACGCGCCGACAGAGTCCATTGTCGAGCTGTATCAGGACGCCGGCTGGTGGGAAGAAGGCTGGAGCCGCGACGTCATCCCTCAAATGGTGAAGAACTCATTCCGTTTCGTGGGGCTTTTTGACGGCGACGAGCTGGTCGGCATGGGACGCGCTCTTTCAGACGGCGTGAGCGACGCATACATTCAGGACATCGTCGTCCGCAGCGACTACCGTGGCGCAGGTTGGGGACGGAGCATCGTCAACCGCCTCGTTTCCGAGCTGCGCAACGCCGGAATCGATTGGATCGGGCTGATCGGACAGCCGGGAACAAAAAGTTTTTACGAACAGCTGGGATTTAACGAAATGCCCGAGTTCATCCCGATGAAATATCAGTGCTGAAAACACAAAAAAGCCGGACGGCTTCCTTTTTAGGAAAGCCGTCCGGCTTTTTTGCGTCATGCCGCGCGCAGCGCGCTGAGGCGGTTTCTGAGTTTGTGAAGTCTTTTGCTGATTGCCTGCTGACTGACGTGGTAGCGCCGCGCCAGCTCTTTCTGAGTGTATCCGTGCGCCAGCTCAAGCGCCAGCGCCTGATCGCCGCTGCTGAGGCCGTGCAGAATCTCAAACACGCTGAAATCCTCCGACGGAACGTCGTATCCCGTCTCCATCCTTGCCTCAAGCGACTCGCATCGCACATTGCGCAGAGAATGCGCCGCGCTGCGCACGCGCCCGGGGAGACGGTAAAACAGATAGAGCGTCAGCGTCTGAGGCGGGCACTCCGTCAGCCAGCGGCGGATCAGCTCAAGCAGCGCGACGGCAGCCTCCTGAACGAGATCTTCATACTCTGCCCCGCGTCCGGCATAGCGCCACGCCGCTTTTCGGGCAAAAGGCATATATTTCAGCAAAAGCGCGTGAACCTGCGCGTCACGCAGTTCATCATCGTCCTGAGCAGCGCGTAAAGCTGTGTTTTTTTCGTTCAATGTCAAATCCTCTCTTCCCGCTCCCGCGGGATTGTGATTTCGCCGCGGAACTTCTTTCGGCGTTCATCATATAGAGTGTCCGGACGCATATTAGATTACAACTAGTAATTAATTCTTGCAATCAAAAAATTTTTGTATACATTGTGAAATCTTCCGGCTCAAAAACCGCGCGAAGAACTGGACGGATGTGAGGGTGCCGCTGTGTCTTGCGTCTGCAGCCCGTCTCAAGTAGAATCTGATGGACATATTACGACTGACTTCTTCCTCAAGGACGGCGATGCAAGGATGAACTACCGCGAAAAATATGAAGAATGGCTTCACGCTCCGTGGATTGATGACACCTCACGCGCCGAGCTGGCGGCGCTGAGTGACGAAAAAGAAATAGAAGACCGATTCTATAAAGGACTCGACTTCGGCACAGGTGGCCTGCGCGGCGTCATGGGCGCAGGGACGAACCGCATGAACCGCTACACGCTGCGCCAGACGACATTCGCCCTTGCACAGTATCTCAAGACCGAATGCCCGGCGTTCTGGCAGCGCGGCGTCGTCATCGCGCACGACTCGCGCCTCAACTCCGCAGAATTTGCCCTTGAAACGGCGCGCGTTCTTGCCGCGTGCGGCGTACCCGTCAAGATTTTCAAAGATCTTGAGCCGACGCCCGTCCTGTCGTTCGCCGTCAAATATCACGGCGCGGCGGGCGGCGTCGTCATCACGGCAAGCCACAACCCCAAAGAGTACAACGGCTATAAGGTATACGACCGGCACGGCTGTCAGCTGACGCCCAAGCACGCGGACATTCTCGCCCGCTATGTCGCCCAGACGCCTGCCATGGATCAGATTCCTGCGCAGGGCGGCGAAGATTTGATCACGTGGATTGGACAAGAGACCGTCAACGCGTTTTTGGACGCCGTGCAGAAACAGTCAGTGTGCTGCTCTGCTCCTGAAAATCTGAAGGTTGTGTACACGCCTCTGCACGGTTCGGGCAATCTGCCCGTGCGCGCGATTTTGGCGCGGTGCGGCTTTACGCAGGTGACCGTCGTGCCTCAGCAGGAACTGCCCGACGGGAATTTCAGCACGGTTGCGTCGCCAAATCCGGAGGACCGGCGAGCGCTTTCCATGGCTCTGGAACTGGGACGCGCCGCAGGCGCCGACATCGTCATCGGAACTGATCCGGACAGCGACAGAATCGGCTGCGGCGTTGCCGTAGGCGGCGAATTTAGACTTTTAAGCGGCAACCAAATTGGAGCGCTTCTCGTCAGCTTCCTGACGTCGCGCAAAAATCTGTCTCCCCGCGCGGCGCTCATCAAGACGATCGTCACGGGCGAGCTGGGCGCGGCAATTGCCAGAAGCCGCGGCGTCCGCGTCGTCGACACGCTGACGGGCTTTAAGTACATCGGCGAGAAAATCACAGAATACGCCGAGTCGGGCGAGCTGGATTTCCTCATGGGCTACGAAGAGAGCTACGGCTATC
>JAXEJY010000103.1:0-2779 GCA_034101315.1 Pyramidobacter sp. | reverse complement strand
GGGCACATTTTGAAGCACATGCCGCAGCCGATGCACTTGGCTCGGTCATAGCTGACTTTACCGCGGAATCTTCCCCACGTAGGAACAGGGGGATTCAGGGCGATTTTTCCTTCGGCGGCGGCTTTAAGCGCTCCGGTCAGGTCGTTTGGAATGCGCTTCGCAGGGAACAGGTTTGTCAGCGTCCGGCTGAAAAGCTGGCGCAGACAGATGAGTGAAGCAGCGTTAAACATGTCTTTTCTCCTCCTTCACCGCGGCTAACGCATGTACACGTCAATGCTGACAAGCACCATTCCGGCAAGCGCCAGAAGTCCGATTTTGCTCCAGTAAAATCCGCTGGCCTGCCAGATTTTGAGTCGTCCGAAAATTGTTCTGAGGTAGGTAACGCCGAACAGGGCAACGCCCAGCGTCTTTGCCCAGAACCACACGATATCGACGGGAGCGGTCAGAATTGCTGGCAGAGAAAGAAGGCTGCTGATGCTGAACGGAATGAAGATAGCGGTGATCAGAGCGCACACGGCAAGGCTGCGCAGCGTGAGCGCAAGGTGAACCAAAGCCAGGTTGACGCCGCTGTACTCAATGGTAAGCCCTTCAAGGATTTCTGTCTTCGCCTCGGCGATGTCCATCAGACCTGTGCCGCTTTCGGCAGGAATGACGAGCAGAGCGGCGGCGGTCAGGCAGATGAGTCCGATAAACCCGCTCCATCCGACAAGACTCCACAGGCTGACGTGCGCATACGTCTCCAGCGCAAATGCCGGCAATCCGGCGGTGCTTTTTGTGATGAGCCAGCCGACCGTCGCGATGCAGACGGCAAGCGGAGCTTCAAAACTCATCATCAGGACGAGTTCGCGCTGAGCGCCGGTGTTGGCAAGAGGCGAACCGCTGGCAAAAGCGCCGAGCGCCAGAGCAGCGCTGGACAGCGTGATGAGGTACATCACCGTGATGGCGTCGCCGTATCCGCACAGAGGCGAAGGAACAACTCCCATGGGAATGTAGGCAAAAGCCGTCAGGATTGCCGTCAGACTGACGGCAGGCGCGGCGTTGAACAGCCATTTCACCGCGTGACGGGGCGTGATGTTCTCCTTGCCGAGCAGTTTGAGAAAGTCCCAGATCCCCTGCGTTACAGGAGGACCGACGCGCCGCTGCATACGGGCGTGTCCTTTTCTGTCAAGGCCTTCAAACAGCAGAGCAATCGTGCTCAAAAGCAGCGCGGCGACGAGGGCGCACACAATCTGAATAATAATCATCAGCGCATTCCTCCTTCAGCCTGTCCGAACGACGCGCGGAGAGCGGCCGTTTTGGCGCGGCACTTTTTGAGCAGTTCTTCTTTGGTGTAGACCGTTTCAGAGCCTGCCGCGCGATCGGTGACGATGACGCGCTCCATGCAGCTGATGCAGGGGTCGATACTGTTGATGATGAGCGGCGCGTCGCCCAAGTCGTCGCCGATGAACATCATGCGCCACGCCTGAGCGCTCGAGTAGGTCGGAGCGCGCAGTTTCCACCAGTAGATGTTTTCCTCGCCGGCGCGCAGTTCGACGACGTGCGTCGTGTCGCCGCGCGGGGCTTCGATGCAGCCGTAGCCGACGCCGGAAGCGTTCTTCAGCAGAGAAAGCAGCTTGGCAGGCTTGGGCTCGAACGTCACAGGACCGGCGGGAAGGTTAGCAAGAATCGCTTCGAGCAGGTCAAGGCTCTGATACGTTTCCATCAGGCGGACGAGGAAGCGGTCAAGGACGTCGCCGTGCACTTCGCCGAAATAGTCCTGGGGAACGACTGCCTTGACGGGAATGTCCGCGTATGCGTCGTAGGGAGCTGACTCGCGGACGTCGGCGCGGATACCGCTGCCGCGCGACGTCGGTCCAAGCGCGCAGAGCTTAACGGCGTCTTCGGGAGGAAGAACGCCGACGTTGCGCAGTCGGGCGACGATAACGGGATCGTTGATAACGGCGTCATAGAACGGCTGGAACTCGTTGCGGTAGTACGCGACGAGGTCGGTAACGGCGCGCGCAACGGCGGGAGTAACGTCCCAGCGGACGCCGCCGACGGTGGTAACAGCGTAGTTCACTCGGTTGCCCGTCAGTGCCTCCAGGACGTCCATGACCTTTTCACGCAGCGCCATGCCAAGATGGAAGCCGCTGTCAAAGCCGATTGAGTAGCAGGCGACGGAACACCACAGAATGTGGCTGTGAACGCGTTCAAGCTCAAGAACAAGGCTGCGGATATACTGACCGCGGACGGGCACATCAATGCCCGCGGCGTCTTCAACTGCTTTGACGAATGCAATCGCATGGCTGAACGAGCAGATTCCGCAGACGCGTTCGGCAAGGTAGATGACCTGAATCGGGTTGCGGTCGCGCGACATGTACTCGATGCCTCTGTGAATGGCTCCCGGGCGGACCGTCGCGTCCACAATTCTTTCTCCCTCAAGCTCAAGCCACGCTGTCACGGGCTCTTTCAGCCCGACGTGCGCCGGCCCGATGGGAAGTTTATATGTCTTTGTCATGTTAGCACCTTCCTATTCCAGCACGTTGACAACGCCCTTGTTTTCAGGGCCTGTTTCGTCACGCCGCCACGGGAGGATGCTTCTGTCCCAGTCGGGCGGAAGGAAAATCAAATCGGTGTTCGGCTGTCCCTCGTGCACAATTCCGAGCATTTCGTTCATTTCGCGCTCAGAGAAGCCGACGCCGGGAACGCGGCTGTGAAGCGAAGGCAGAACAGGATCGCTCTTGGGGACGGAGACGACCAGCGTCACGTTGACCTCTTTGCCGCGTCCGCAGGCGCGGAA
>JAXEJY010000102.1:0-3312 GCA_034101315.1 Pyramidobacter sp. | reverse complement strand
ATAGCGCTTGCCCTGCATGTCCGCCAGCGTGACGATGTCGAGATCGCGCAGCGTCACGACGATGGTGTCGATGAAATCAATCATGTTCTCGCCCGACTTGCGCGTTCGCAGAGACTCCGAGACCAGAGGGCTGCCGGCAAGCATTTCGCCGACGTCGCGCAGAGTTTCCTGAACCCGGCGCTCCTGAAGCTCAATGTTGAACCGAAGAGCGATGATCATGGTGATGCTCAGAGTCAGAAGGACGAGAATCACATTTCCAAGAGTCAGTTTTTGAGTCAGTGGCAAACCTGACCCTTTTGTGCTGCGCTTCATCTTCATCAAAGCCTTTCTTTTTTCCTGCGCGCTGCCGCTCTCCACGTGAACGCATCTCCCTGCATTAAAGTTATTTTACCAGAGATTAATATTTTTTACAGCTGTCATTTTTATTATCTCATACTATTTTTCTCCCCCGCCGGCAATACTTCGTTTTATAGTTACAGAATCGGTGTATTTAGTTAAAAAAGAGCAGAATCGGCAAAAAACGAAAGACTTCCTAGTATAATGTTAAGCAAGCAAAGATTTTTTAACGTTTTCATCGCTTTTTATTCGTGCAAAAAAACGCAGTCAGCATTATGCACATTATTACTTGGAGGGATTGACAATGGCAGAGAAAACAGTTTATGAGCGTGCCTTGGAGCTTCACAAGGAGACGGTCGGAAAGTTCGCAATGGTCTCAAAAATGCCTGTCCGCAACATGGAAGAGCTGGCGCTTGCGTACACGCCCGGCGTCGCTGAGCCGTGCCGAGTCATCCACAAAAATCCCGAAGCCGTGTACGAGTACACGTCAAAGAGCAACGTCGTCGCCGTCATCTCCGACGGAAGCGCTGTCTTAGGCCTCGGCAACATCGGCGCGAAAGCGTCCATCCCCGTCATGGAAGGCAAATGCGCCCTGTTCAAATGCTTTGCCAACATCGACGCCGTGCCGATTTGCATCGACACGCAGGACACTGAAGAGATCATCAATATCGTCAAGAACATCACCGCCACGCTCGGCGGAATCAACCTTGAGGACATTTCCGCGCCGCGCTGCTTTGAGATTGAGCGCCGCTTAAAAGAGATCTGCGACATTCCCGTGTTCCACGACGACCAGCACGGCACTGCTGTCATCCTTCTGGGCGCCGTCATCAACGCGCTTAAAGTCGTCGGCAAGAAAATTGAAGACGTCAAAATCGTCCTCAACGGCGCCGGAGCCGCCGGAACAGCCATCTGCAAAATGCTCATGCTGGGCGGCGCGCGCAACATCATCGCGCTTGACAGCAAAGGCGCTCTTTCTTCCGACATGGAGCTGTCTCCTGCCAAAGCAGAGCTTGCCGCCATCACTAACCCCAATCACGAAAAGGGCAAACTCGCCGACGTCATCAAGGGCGCAGACATCTTCCTCGGCACGTCAGTAGCCGGCGCTCTGACGGGCGACATGGTCAAAACAATGGCGCCCAAGGCGATTATCTTCGCCATGGCGAACCCCGTCCCCGAAATTTTCCCCGATGAAGCGAAAGCCGCCGGCGCGATGGTCGTCGGAACGGGCCGCAGCGACTTCCCCAACCAAGTCAACAACTGTCTCGGATTCCCCGGCATTTTCCGCGGCGCTCTTGACTGCCGCGCCAGCGTCATCAACGACGAGATGAAGCTCGCCGCCGCGCACGCTCTGGCGTCGCTTGTCCCCGACGATCAGCTCTGCGCCGACAAAGTCGTGCCGGATTCATTCGATCCCCGTGTCGTCCCCGCCGTCGCCAAAGCTGTCGCCGACGCCGCCCGCGCTTCGGGCGTCGCGCGTCTGTAGTCCACTCACTCTCTGTTCATTTGTGAGGAATACGCACTTTCCGCGCCGGCGTATTCCTCACATGAAAAACACAACGATCCGTTCAGCAATGCACATATTTTCTGAGGGAGGCTGTATTTATGTTTGACGAAAACAAAGGCTTTAAGATGTACGGTATGCCCTGGCAGATTTTTGCGATCTTTTCCATCGTCGTTATTCTTGCGACGTTCATGGGCAAACTGCCCAAGGGAATGATCGGCGCGTTTCCTCTGATGATCGTTATCGGCGCTGTGTTCAATGAAATCGGCAACCGCACGCCTATTGTCAACACCTACCTTGGCGGCGGCGCCATCGCTATTATTTTCGGCACAGCGGCTCTGTGCTACTTCAAAGTTCTTCCCGCCGCGTCGGTCAAGACGATGACCAACTTCATGAAGGGCGAAGGATTCCTTGACTTCTACATCGCAGCCCTGATTTGCGGCTCAATTCTCGGCATGAACCGCGACCTTCTGATCCGCGCCGCGATTCGCTATCTTCCTGCCATTATCGGCGGCGTCATCGTCGCGCTGGGACTTGCCGGACTCGTCGGTCATCTCACGGGCTACGGCGCACAGAAAGCCATCCTCTACATCGCCGTTCCCATCATGGGCGGCGGAATGGGCGCCGGTGCTGTGCCTCTGTCCAAGATCTTCGGCGAAACTCTGGCGCAGAAGCCTGAGGACATCATCAACATCATGATCCCCGCCGTGGCTCTGGGCAACGCCATGGCTATCGTGGCTGGCGGTCTGCTGAGCCGTCTCGGCAAGAAGATCCCCGTGCTTTCCGGCGAAGGCAACCTGCTCATCACGGCGGCCGACGACGCTGTGCCCACTGACGAGGAGTTCATGAAGAAGCGCGATTCCATCAGCCTTCCCATCATGGGCATCGGTCTGCTGCTGGCAACGGCCTTCTTCGCCTGGGGACGCATTGTGGCCTTCTTCATCCCCAAGATCCACTCCTACGCCTGGATGATCATCTCCGTGGCTGTGGTCAAGGCTTTGGGCCTTCTGCCTCAGTACTATGAGATCTGCTGCTACCAGTGGTTCCAGTTCGTCATGAAGAACCTGACGGGCGTTCTGCTCGTCGGCATCGGCGCGGCTTACACCAACCTGGGTCAGATCATCTCCGCCTTCTCGGGCCAGTATCTGCTCCTTGTGGGCGTGACGGTCCTTGGAGCCATCGTGGGATCTGCCGCTATCGGGCGCATTGTGGGATTCTACCCCATCGAGTCTGCCATCACGGCGGGCCTCTGCATGGCCAACATGGGCGGCACGGGCGACGTGGCTGTGCTGTCTGCCGCCAACCGCATGGAGCTGATGCCTTTCGCCCAGATCTCCTCCCGCATCGGCGGCGCCTTCATGCTGATCCTTGCCAGCATTCTGCTTCAGCTGATGTAGTCTGCCTGTCTGTGACGCTGTGTTCCTGAGATAGTTTTTTCGGGCGCTTCCGGGCTTTTTTGCCCGAGGAGCGCTTTG
>JAXEJY010000101.1:0-4508 GCA_034101315.1 Pyramidobacter sp. | reverse complement strand
TTCGCGCTCAGGCTCTTTTTACTGTAAAAACTTTTCGCGCTGTCACTCGGACTCAGACAGCTGCGCCCCCTGGACAAACCGCCAGAGAGCGGCGTACGACTCCTCAGAGAGGTCGTGCTCAACCTTGCAGGCGTCTTCCGCTGCCTGCTCTTCGCTGACGCCCAGCCCCACGAGGAACGCCGTCAGCACTTTATGCCGCGCATAGACGCGCTCTGCAATTTCTCTGCCCTTCGGAGAGAGCATAAGAAGCCCCTCGCTGTCCATCGTGATATAGTCGTTTTCGCGCAGCCGCTTCATGGCGACGCTGACGCTTGCTTTAGTCACGCGGAGTTCAGCGGCGATATCAACGGATCTCGCATAGCCCAGACGTTCCTGAAGCATCAGAATGCGTTCCAGATAATTTTCAGCAGACTCATGAATGTTCACTCGCTTCCCCTCCCTGAAACTATCATGTCAGAAAAGCCGCGCTTTTGCAAGAGGGAAACACAGCACGCACACTATAAAATTCTGGGCAAAAAGGAGTTGACAAACGTATTGAAGGATGATAAAGTTTCATTGCAAGGTTAGTCAAAACTAACTACCTTTTGCCTTGGATGAGCCCAATTTCTCAAAAGACTCATTCACCAGCACCCACTTTCAAACGCAGAACGCCCTGACGTGGCTCATCTTCTGAGATCACGCCGGGGCGTTCTGCGTTTTTCTTCGAACCGCCGGTGTCTGCCAAGCCGGCGGCGCTATTTTTTCAGTTCGTTAAAAAAAGTCGCTCCGAGAATCAGAACGCCTCCGAGCATCTGAACGGGCGTCATCGTCTCTCCAAGCAAAAGGGCGGAAAGGAGGATCGCCGAAAGAGGATCAATGTAGCTGAGCGCCGCCGTCGTCTGACTTGAAATCTGGACCAGCGACTTGAAGTACAGAAGGTACGCAAACCCAGTATGGACGAAACAGACACACGCAAGGCTCGCCATTGCTCCCGCAGAAAGTCCCGACAGACTGATTCCGCCTCCGGCAAGGACATAGGGAAACAGGACAGCCGCCGCTGCCGTCAGCTGCATTCCTGTCGTCTCATAGGGCGTAATGCCGCGCAGAAACTTGTTGATGAGCACGATCATCGCGTACGTCGCCGCCGCGCTGACGCCGTACGCGATGCCCAGCAGGTCATTCGCGCCTCCGCCAGAACCGCCAGCCACGCACACAAGCCCGGCAAGCGACACGAGGACGCAGACAACCGTGCGCCGATTCAGCTTTTCGCGGAGCAGCAGCGGCGCCAGCGCCAGAATCATCACGGGAGCGAGATAATAGCAGATAATAGCGATGGATATCGTCGTCCAGCGGAACGACTCAAAAAACAGAATCCAGTTGATTCCCATTCCTGCGCCCGCCGCCAATAGATATTTCAGGTTCGGCCGGATTCTCTTCCACGAAATGCCGCCGCCGACGGTTGCTGCCGCTGTCCACAGACAGGCTGCGCCGACAGCCCCTCGGATCAGGGCGATGTGCGCTGAAGGAAGAGGCACATTGCGCACAAACAGTCCCACTGTGCCGAAAATAAACATCGCCAAAGCCATCATCAGTTTTGCAGAATTCATATTTTTTTCACCTTTTCCGCGCTCTATCTCTACAGTCAAAGGGACAAAACCGTTTTGTGCGGTTTTGTCCCTTTGACGTGTCGCAGCTCAAAAACTTAGCCAAGGAATGCCAGCAAAAGACCGCCGGCGATTACAGAACCGATCTGACCGGAAACGTTAGCGCCTGCCGCATACATGAGCAGGAAGTTGCCGCGCTTCTCCTCCATGCCCATTCGCTGAATGGTGCGCGACGCCATCGGGAACGCCGATATTCCGGCAGCGCCGACCATGGGATTGATCTTTTCTTTGACGAAAAGGTTAAGGAACTTGGCAGACAGAACACCGACCGCTGTGTCAAGCACGAAAGCGATCAGTCCCATGCCGAGAATCAGCAGCGTGTCGGGGCGCAGAAACCGGTCGCCCGTCATCGTCGCTGAAATGGCAAGCCCCAGCATAATGGTGACGATGTTGGTGAGCTCATTCTCAGCGCCCTTGGCAAGGCGTTCGACGACGCCGCTTTCCTTGAGCAGGTTGCCGAACATCAAAAAGCCGATGAGCGTCGACGACGCCGGAGCGAAGATCCCGACGAGAATCGTAACGACGATGGGGAACAGAACTTTCGTTCGGCGGCTGACGCTGCGTCCGCCCGGCGCCATGGCGATACAGCGCTCCGCTTTTGTCGTGCAGAGCCGGATGACCGGCGGCTGAATGACTGGGACGAGCGCCATGTACGAGTAGGCGGCGACGGATATCGGCCCCAAAAGCTGGGGCGCAAAACGGCTTGACACGTAAATGGACGTCGGGCCGTCAGCCGCGCCGATAATGCCGATGGACGCCGCTTCTTTCAGGTCAAAGCCGATGAGGAGCGCCAGCCCCATGGTCAGGAAAATCCCAGCCTGCGCCGTCAGTCCGAACACAGCCATCAGGGGACGCTCAAGCACCGGTGAGAAATCCATCATCGCTCCGATTCCGATGAAGATGAGCAGCGGGAACATCTCATTGGCAATGCCCGCCGCAAACAGGACGTCGAGCGCTCCGGGAATTACGGAATCCCCCATCATCTGGTTCAGCGCCGCCGTAAAAGGTATGTTGACGAGCACCGTTCCGAATCCCATCGGCAGAAGCAGAGACGGCTCATACCCGCGGACAATCGCCAAATACATCAGAACAAGCCCTACACCGATCATGACAGCCTGCTGCCACGAAATACTCATAAGACCTCGAAGTAAGGTTTCCAAAGAACAATATCTCCTTTCAGTTCGCCGGTTTTACGGCGTCATTCCTCCGGCGGCAAAGGCTCGTCAAGAAGGTACATGTTGACGTGGCAGTAGCCGCAGGGGTTTTTCGTCAGATAATCCTGATGATACTCCTCAGCCGGATAAAAATTGACAAGCGGCTCAACCGCCGTGACAATCGGATCGTCCCATTTTTTCTGTTCCAGAGCGAGGAGCTCGCGCGCCAGGGCCTCTTCGCTGCCCGTGCCGTAAAAAATCGCTGTGCGGTACTGACTTCCCATGTCGCCGCCCTGGCGGTTCAGCGTCGTCGGGTCGATAATCCTCAGAAAATGACGCAGAAGGGTCCGCAGGCTGATGACGCCGGGATCGTACTCAATCGCACACGCTTCAGCATAGCCGGTTTCGCCCATTTTCACCTGCTGATACGTCGGGTGCGGCGTCCGCCCGTTGGCATAACCGACTGTGACGCCGACAACGCCGTCAACGCGGCGCATGTACGCCTCAACGCCCCAAAAACAGCCGCCAGCCAGGACTATTCTTTTCATTGCACATTCGCCTCCTTGCTTTCTTCTTCTGTGCGTTTAAAAGAACATTTTTTGCTGAATCACATCACAGTATATTCAAGAAATCAGGCAAAAGCAAGACGCCCGCGCGCGCCGCAACTAAGAAAAACGGAACGGCGCGCCCCATAATTAAGCAAGGATTTTGCGTTAAAAGAAACTGATTTTACTTAACCAAAAGAGAGGCGTTTATAAAAAAAACCTGCCCGTTGGAACAGGCAGGATTTTTCGCGTTTAATCTTTCACTTCATACCCTTCAGAGGCAAGCCAGCGGCGCGTCCACATGCACTTGGCGATGCATACGCCGCAGATGGAGTATTTCAGTCCGCGGAGTTCTTTCCACTTCTGAAGCTGACGGTCGCACGCAAAGATATCGATTTGGTTTTCGCGCCCTGCGCCGATATGCCAGTTGCGTCCAAGCGGGGCTGACGCCGGACATGCGGAGCAGCAGAGCGTGCAGTTTCCGCAGCGCGACTCCATCGGCTGAACCGTCGGGAACGTCGCGTCAGTGAAAACCGTTCCGATGCGCACGGCGCAGCCGTACTGCTCCGTCACAAAAAGGTCGTTCTTTCCAATCCAGCCGAGTCCTGCCAGAACAGCCGCTGTCTTGTGCGGAAAACCGGCAAGGAGCGTTTCGCGGTTGTATGAGTTGTTGGTGCTCGGAACGCCCTCCGCCTTGAAGCCGTAGCGGCGGATACACGCTTTGGCGTGCTCCGCTAAATGCGAAATAAGCGCGTTCAGACGGTCATATTCTGCTTCATACTCCTGTGTCGGTCCATCGGCAATTGAAGCGGCGATTCGCGGATTGATCGCCACTGCATAGGAAACAGCGCAGGTCAGAGCCGGATAAGGCAGGTCTTTGCAGTCTTTCAGATCGGCAAAGCCGACAAGCACTGCGCCGGCCTCAGTCAAATTGCGCCGCAGTTCCTCTCTTAAAACTCCCATAATGACGGCCTCCTCGTTCTCTCATGTGCTGCGCGAATGACAACGCGGCAGTGTGAGCATTATTATATACCATAAAACGCCGGCTTTTGGATGCAAAAAAAATGAGCGCTCCAAACATTATTAGTCAGTTTTAATCAATCCCTTCTTTCTCGTTTTTAAGACGCAAAGCACGAATTTTTATCCGAAGGACGAGCTCCGCTCTT
>JAXEJY010000100.1:0-2703 GCA_034101315.1 Pyramidobacter sp. | reverse complement strand
ACCGACAAACCACTTGGACACCGAGAGCATGGAGTGGCTTGAAAACTGGCTTTCAGGTTACAGAGGCACCCTCGTCGCCATCTCGCACGACCGACTCTTCATGGACAAAATCATGAAGCACATCGCCGAGCTTCACTCAGGCGGCGTTCGGGTGTACAAGGGCAACTTTTCAGACTACTTAAAAGCCTCAGAGGAGCACGCAGCCCAGCTGGAGCAGGCCGCCGCGCGGCAGAAAGAAGAAATCGCCAGGACGCGCGAGTTCATTGAACGATTCCGGTACAAAGCGACAAAAGCCGTTCAGGTGCAGAGCCGAATCAAGATGCTTGAAAAGACAGAAATAATTCAGACCGAGTCGGCGGCAAAGCACATCTCGCTGAAATTTCCCCCGTGCCCGCCGAGCGGACACATCGTTCTGCGCTTGGAGGACCTCGGCAAGTCATACGGCGAGAAAGAAGTCTTCGCCGGAGTGTCTCTCGAGCTTGAGCGCGGACAGAAAACGGCGCTTGTCGGCGTCAACGGCGCGGGAAAATCCACCCTGGCGCGGATTATCGCCGGTCGCGAAGCCCCGACAGCCGGCATCTGCGAGCTTGGCTACAACGTCCAGCCCGCGTTTTTCTCTCAGGAAAGCGCCGAAAACCTGAACTACGACCGCACCGTCTGGCAGGAAATTTATCCCCTCAACATGGACATGTCCGAGACAGAAAAGAGAACGCTGCTCGGCTCATTTCTGTTCTGCGGCGACGATATCCACAAACCCGTCAGCGTCCTGTCAGGGGGCGAGAAATCCCGTCTTTCACTCGTGAAAATCCTGCTGCGTCCGTCAAACTTCCTCATCCTCGACGAACCGACAAACCACCTCGACATGACGACGCGCGAGCTTTTTCAGAAAGCCCTTCTGGCGTATGACGGGACACTGCTCATCGTCTCACACGACAGATTCTTCCTGAACCTGCTTGCGGACAGAGTGATTGAGATCCGCGACGGCCGTCTGCACGACTACGCAGGAAACTACAGCCGATTTATTGAACTGCGCGAACGACAGCTTGCCGCGCAGTCAAATCAGCCCTCCTCCTCGGCGCAGCCGGCAAAGCAGTCAGACCGCGACCGCCGGCGCGAAGAAGGAGAGCGCCGCAACGAAATCTACCGGAAAAAGAAAGTCTATGCCGAGGAACTGAAACGCGTGGAGCAAGACATCTCAGACATGGAAGCGCGCAAGTCCGACGCAGAGCAGAAACTCTGCCAGCCCGAAGTCCTGGCAAACTCTTCAGAAATCCAGTCTCTGATGAAAGAGCTTTCAGAGCTTGGCACAAAACTTGACGCTTCGATGAAACGATGGGAAGAACTCATGGAGATCATCGAAAAAATTGAAGGAGGACACTAAACATGGCTCAGACAGTTAAAAAAGGCGACAAAGTTCGCGTTCACTACACGGGAACGCTCAACGACGGTTCAGTATTCGACTCTTCCGTCCTGAATAAGCGCCCCCCGCTGGAGTTCACCGTCGGCGCCGGACAGATGATTCCCGGCTTTGACAAGGGCGTTGAGGGCATGGCAGTCGGCGAGAAAAAAATGCTCAAACTCCCGCCCGAGGAGGCATACGGTCAGCGCCGCGACGACATGATGATCACCATTGGAGCAGAGCGCCTTCCTGCCGGCTATACCCCCAAAGTCGGCGACGGACTTCAGATGGGACCGCACCCTGTCGTCGTCGCTCAGGTCAACGAAGACGGCTCAATCGTCCTCGACGCAAACCACTCCCTTGCCGGCAAAGAACTGAACTTTGAAGTCACCCTCGTCGAAATTCTTTAATCAGCAGCGCAAAGCCGCAGCCCCGTATGCATTACGAGACTGCGGCTTTTTTAAGACTGCAATGACATGCAGTTTGAAAAGAATAATTTTTGCGGCAACCCTTGACTGACGCCTAAAATGTGATATCCTACTCTCAGAATCAGAATTAACTTTAACTCCCTCAGGAGGAGATATCGTGAAAAAAATATACATGGATTACGCGGCAACGACATTTGTCAGACCCGAAGTCATCGAAGCCATGCTCCCCTATTTCGGAGCCGAATTTTACAATCCTTCCTCGCTGTACTCGTTTTCGGATCACAACAAACAGGCCATTGCAAAAGCCCGCGCTCAGGTGGCAAAAGTCATCAATGCGTCCCCCGACGAGATCTTCTTCACCGCCGGCGGCTCAGAAGCAGACAACTGGGCGCTGAAAGGCACCGCATGGGCGTTTGCAGAAAAAAAAGGCAAGCACGTCATCACGTCGTGCATTGAACACCACGCCGTCCTCCACAGCGCCGATTTCCTGAAAAAACAGGGATTCGACGTCACAATCCTTCCCGTCGATTCAGACGGCGTCGTCAAGCCGGAAGTCCTTCGCGCCGCCATGCGCCCCGATACGTGCCTCGTCTCCATCATGTTCGCCAACAACGAAATCGGCACGATTGAGCCGATTAAAGAACTCGCCGCCGTCGCGCACGAGTTCGGCGCCCTGTTCCACACAGACGCCGTCCAGGCGGTGACGCACACGCCAATCGACGTGAAAGACCTTGACGTCGACATGCTTTCAGCCGCCGGGCACAAATTCTACGCCCCAAAGGGAATCGGTTTCCTCTACATCCGCAAGGGGCTGAGAATTGAGAATCTCGTTCACGGTGGCGGACAGGAAAAATCGCGCCGCGCCGGAACGGAAAA
>JAXEJY010000099.1:0-3319 GCA_034101315.1 Pyramidobacter sp. | reverse complement strand
GATGCTATCTTACAGGAAAAAACGGGGTCTTTCTATTTTTTTACGCGACCGCGTTTACACAAAATATTTTACGCTCTCTGCCGATTGACAAACTCAGCGCATACGCAGTATACTAACCGCCATAAAACTGGATTTTAATTTTTCAGAATATATGGAGCGTTTTCACATGATGAACGTCAGCTTTTTCGCAGCCGAATACTTTTACTTTTACTTTTTTGGAGCTTCCAGAAAAGTGATTTTGTGCTGCCCAAAAACTGACTGTTAAAATCATCTCAGTTTTCGAAAAGGATCCTCAAGGCCGTGCAGAATCACTGCACGGCCTTATTTTTTTTGACGCACATTTCAATTTAACGATCAAATTTTTAATTTTTCCAAGGAGGAATTTTACGATGATTGCAGTCCTGAAGAGCGGAACGACACCAGAGCAGTGCGACAGTCTGTGCAAGTGGTTTGAGGGGATGGGACTTGCGTGCCACGTGTCGCAGGGAGAATTCCACACGATCATCGGTCTGATCGGCGACGTCAGCAAAGTTGACGTGGAAATGCTGGAAAGCCTTTCCATCATCGAACGGATTGCCCGAATCAGCGAGCCGTTCAAAAAGGCAAACCGCCAGTTCCACGAAGAGCCCAGCGTCATCAACATCAGCGGCGTCGAAGTGGGCGGAGGTCATTTCCAAATAATCGCCGGTCCCTGCTCGGTTGAGAGCCGCGACCAAATCATCACTGTTGCCAAAGCGGTGAAAGCGGCGGGAGCGACGATGCTGCGCGGCGGCGCGTTCAAGCCCAGAACGTCGCCCTACGCGTTCCAAGGTCTGCGCGGCGAAGGCATTGAGCTGCTCCTCGAAGCGAAAAAAGAAACGGGACTGCCGATTGTCTCTGAGATTATGAACATCAACGACCTCGATCTTTTCGCCGAAGTCGACATGCTTCAGGTCGGCGCGCGCAACATGCAGAACTTTGACCTGCTGAAAGAACTCGGCCACTGCGACAAGCCGATTCTGCTGAAGCGCGGGCTGGCAAACACGCTGAAAGAGCTCCTGATGAGCGCCGAGTACATCATGGCAGGCGGCAACAACAATGTCATTCTGTGCGAGCGCGGCGTGCGCACGTTTGAGACGTACACGCGCAACACGCTTGATTTGTCGGCTGTTCCGGTTCTGCACGAGCTGACGCACCTGCCCGTCATCATCGACCCCAGCCACTCCACGGGCTACTCGCGCTACGTCGCCCCCATGTCATGCGCGGCGGCGGCGTGCGGCGCTGACGGCTTGATCATCGAAGTTCACAACAATCCTTCCAAGGCGCTCTGCGACGGCGCTCAGTCGCTGACGCCGGAACAGTTCTGCGACGTGGCTGAAAAAGTCCGCAAGGTCCGCGAGGCAGTCGCATGAAAACTATCGGCATCGTCGGACTAGGGCTTATCGGCGGTTCGTTTGCCCGCGCGTTCAAGTCCGCTGACTCCGCTTTTACCGTGTACGCCGAGGACACCGACCGTCAGACGCTCAGTTTTGCCCGTCTGATGGGCGCGGTTGACGGCGAGCTGACCGCGCAGACGCTGGCAGAGTGTGACTGCATTCTGGTGTGTCTTCACACGGCGCTCTCGTGCCGCTGGCTTGAGGAGCACGCTCATGAAATCCCCAAAAGCGCTCTCGTCATTGACTGCTGCGGCATTAAGCGCCGCATCTGCGAAACAGGATTTGAACTGGCGCGGAAGTGGGGATTTGAATATGCCGGAGGCCACCCGATGGCAGGAACGCACCGCTGGGGCTTCAAAAACAGCCGCGCTGACATGTACCGCGGCGCGACGTTCGTCGTGGTGCCGAGCGCATATGACAATCCTGAGCTCCTCGACCGGATCAAGAGTTTTATCATGCCGGCAGGATTCGGGCGCATCGCCGTCACGACGGCTGAAACGCACGACCGGCTGATCGCGTTCACGTCGCAGATGGCGCATGTCGTCTCGAACGCGTTCATCAAAAGCCCGACAGCGCTGGAGCACAGAGGCTTCTCAGCCGGTTCATACCGGGATCTCACGCGCGTGGCGTGGCTCAACCCGACGATGTGGGCGGATTTGTTCCTTGAAAACCGCGACAATCTGCTGACGGAGCTTGACCAGCTGATCAGCGAGCTTCAAAAATACCGCAGCGCTCTGGCGTCGGGCGACGAAAAGCAGCTGTGGGCTCTCCTCGAAGAAGGACGTCTGAGAAAGGAACAGGTTGACGGATAAATGGACAGCGTCAGGGTATTAGCGCCTTCAAAAAGCTACTATGTCCACATCGGCGCCGGATTGCTCGACGTCTGCGGGGAAATTGCAAAACCTCTGCGCGGCGGAGGACAGGCGCTTGTCGTCTCAGATTCCAACGTCGCGCCGCTCTATGCCTCCCGAACAATGCAATCGCTGGAGCGCGCCGGTTTTTCGCCGTCGCTCCACGTCTTTCCAGCCGGAGAGCAGAGCAAAAACGCTCAGTCGCTTCTGGAAATTCTGACGCGCATGGCTCAGCTGCGCATGACTCGCGGCGATACGCTGTTCGCGCTGGGCGGCGGCGTCACAGGCGACCTCGGCGGCCTGGCAGCTTCTCTCTACATGAGAGGAATCGGTCTGGTTCAGCTTCCGACGTCGCTTCTGGCAGCCGTAGACTCGTCCGTCGGCGGCAAAACGGCGATTGACCTTGAAGAAGGAAAGAATCTCGTCGGCACGTTCTATCAGCCGGACTTGGTTCTGTACGACTCCGGCACGGCGGCGACGCTGCCGCCGCAGCAGACTGCCAACGGATTCGGCGAGATTATCAAGACGGGATTCATCACCGACGCCGATTTGTTTGAAGCCGCCGCGCGGGAATCAATTACCTCAGAACAGACGGCGGACATCGTTCGCAGGTGTGTTGAAATTAAGCGCGACGTCGTCCGGCAGGACGAAAAGGAGACGGGACTGCGGCAGATCCTCAACTTCGGTCACACGTTCGGGCACGCCGTCGAAAAATGCGCGCGCTTCTCCGTTCCGCACGGATTCTGCGTCGCTGAGGGAATGCTCACCATCACGGCTGCCTGCGCCGCGCGGGGAATCTGCTCCCGCCGGACGCTTGATCGCTTATCCGGCGCTTTGGCTCGGCGCGGCGTGCCGCGCACGGCGGATTTTAGCGCAAAAGAGCTCTACAGCGCCATGCTGAGCGACAAAAAGAGGTCGTCAAACGCCGTGACGCTCGTCATTCCGCGCAAAATCGGCTCTGTGGAGCGGCGGCGCGTTTGACTCGGCGGGGGACACCGTTTTGGTTTGGGGGGGCGGGGAGCCCACAGAACGGGGAACGGGGGGGGGAAAAAA
>JAXEJY010000098.1:0-15555 GCA_034101315.1 Pyramidobacter sp. | reverse complement strand
GCGCGACTTCACGCCGGCAGAGCTGGTTGATTACTATGATTCCCTGTGCAGCGAGTTCCCCATTGTCTCGATTGAAGACGGCATGGCTGAGGAGGACTGGGAAGGATGGCAGCTTCTCAACGCGAAGATCGGCAGCCGAGTGCAGCTTGTCGGCGACGACCTGTTCGTGACGAATCCTACGCGCCTTGCCCGCGGTATTGAGCTGAACGCCGCCAACTCTATCCTCATCAAACTGAATCAGATCGGCTCCGTCTCTGAAACGCTCGACGTCATCGGCATGGCGCGCTCGGCAGGCTTCTCGTGGGTCGTGTCGCACCGCTCTGGCGAAACGGACGACAGCTTTATCTCTGATCTCGCTGTCGCGACGGCTTCGGGACAGATCAAGACAGGCGCTCCGGCGCGTATGGATCGTATCGCCAAGTACAATCAGCTTCTCAGAATTGAAGAGGCTCTTGACGGTCAGGCTTCTTATGCCGGTTTGACGACATTCCGCTGCCACCGTTAGGTATGAACACTCGAAGAGTAAAAGCAAGTTCTCCGATCCCGTCAAAAAAAGAGCAGATTACCGATCCCACAGTCGGGCGTCTCGTCGCGTACAGACGTTTGCTGATGCGCCTTGTCGAAGATGGTATTCCTCTTGTTTCTTCAAAGGAAATCGGCGAACTGCTTCGCATTAAATCCTGTCAGGTTCGCAAAGATCTTTCCTACCTCGGCGAATTTGGCAAGAGAGGCGTGGGCTATAACGTTAACCGCCTTCTTGAGGATCTTGCCAGCATTCTGGCGCCGTTTGAAATGTGGCGGATTGGTCTTGTCGGTGTCGGACGTCTGGGAGAAGCGCTCCTGAATCACCGGTCGTTTTTGAGCGAGAATTATGAAGTCGTCGCTCTGTTCGACACAGATAAGGATAAAATCGGGTATTCTTACTCAGGAAAGCTGTGCTATCACGTTGACCATCTGCCGGAAATAATTGTGCAGAAGAACATCAGCGTCCTCATGCTGACCGTTCCGCAGCAGGCGGCGCAGCCGATTGTCGACATGGCTGTGAAGACGGGGCGCATTGAGGGAATCCTGAACTTCTCGTCGGCAGTTATTTCTGTTCCGCCGCATATTGTCGTAAAAGATGTCGACATTTTCATCGAGCTTGAAAAGCTCCTTTTCAAGCTGAAAGCCAAAGAGCAGAAAAGAAAAGAACAAAATTAAGCGTTTTTATGCTTCAGGGTTTGAAAAAGAGCATGAAGGCATGTTAGAATCAAGAGCGTAAGTTTAAACGAAATTAATCTTTACAGGAGGTAGTTATTGATGTTCAAAAGTGTTCTTCTTGCAGCAGCGGCCGGACTGGTCTCCTGCGGCGCGGCTTTTGCAGATGCTCCTGCAGCGGCTTCTGCAGCCGGTGCTCCCGCCGGCGGGAACGCTCTCTCTGCGTTCTTCCCGCTGATCATGTTCGTCGTGATTTTCTACTTCTTCATCCTTCGTCCTCAGAAGAAGCGTCAGAAAAAACACGACAATCTCGTCTCCTCGCTGACCCGCGGCGATAAAGTCATCACGGCTGGCGGATTCTTCGGCATCGTTCGCGACGTCAAGGAAGACAGCGTCATTCTTGATCTGAACGACAACACCAGAGTCCGCGTCCTGAAGGGATCAATCTCCACGAAGGTCAATGCTGAAGAGACTCCTGCAGCTCCTGCCGCCGAGAAGGCTTCCGCAGCTCCCGCTGCCGAGAAGGCTCCTGCGGCTGAGACTCCTGCTGAAGAAAAGTAAAGCAGAAGGTGCCTTTTCCCGGGGCGGATAGTTTTCTGTCCGCCCCTTTTTTTCATCTTATACGCACACTTCTTTCGGGAGGTATAGAAATGTTGAGAAAGGATCGCTGGCGGCTGATTTTTATGGCAGTCGTCATCATCGTGTCAGCCTTTATCGTTTTTCCGATTAAGGGCAGAATCAATCTGGGACTTGACCTCCGCGGCGGCGCGCACATCGTGCTTCAGGCGAAGGGCACTCAGGATGCCCCTCTGACGCCTGACAGCCTTGACCGGCTTCTGGTCGTCCTGCGCAACCGCGTCGATCAGTACGGCGTTGCCGAGCCGCTTCTTCAGAAACAGGGAGACGACCGCGTTATTGTCGACCTTCCCGGTGTCGAAGACCCGCAGGCTGCTCTGCGCCTGATCGGACGCACGGCACTGCTTGAGTTCCGCGAAGTCCTCCAGAGCTCACAGCCTCTGCCGCCTCAGGCTCAGCGCAAGAACTACGACAGCGATGAGGAATTCAACGCTGCTGTTGAACGCTGGAACGCCTATAAGGCGCAGCAGGAAGAGCAGAAAAAGAAGCTGACGGAGAGCGTCAAGGACAAAGATGGCCAAATTGTCGCTTCTGACGAGGACGGAACTATTTATCTTCTCGGTAAAGTCTACCTGACGGGCAAGGAACTTTCGAACGCGCGTCAGGAGTACGATCAGCTTGGACGTCCCGATATCGCGCTTGAGTTCTCAAGCGAAGGCGCCGACCTGTTTGAAAAGGCGACTGAAGCGACTGTCGGCAGACAGCTTGCCATTGTTCTTGACGGCGCCGTCATTTCCGCGCCCCGCGTCAACGAGCGCATTTCCGGCGGCAAGGCTGTCATCACAGGACGCTTTTCCGTTGAAGAAGCGCGCAGCGTCGCCATTATGCTCCGCGCCGGCGCTCTTCCCGTCAACGTTGAAATTCTTGAAAACCGCTCCGTCGGACCTTCTCTCGGCGCTGACTCCATTGACGCCGGTATCTTCGCCGGCGCTGTCGGACTTGCCGCGGTGTTCCTGTTCATGATCTGCTATTACAGACTGTGGGGATTGACGGCTGACATCTCTCTGCTGACGACTCTGCTTGTTCTGTTCGCTCAGCTCATTCTGATGAAGGCGACTCTGACGATGCCCGGCATCGCCGGTATTATCCTGACCATCGGCATGGCAGTTGACAGCAACATCCTTATTTTTGAGCGAATCAAGGAAGAGCTCCGCGCCGGCAAGACGCCCAACGCGGCGCTGACGTCGGGCTTCAGCAACGCCCTGACGACAATCCTCGACTCGAACATCACGACGGTTATCGCGGCGGCTGCCCTTGGGTACTTCGGCAGCGGTCCCCTGCGCGGCTTCGCCTGGACGCTTACGATGGGAATTGTCGCCAGCCTCTTCAGCGCTTTGGCTGTGAACAGAGTCCTTCTTCAGTTCCTCGTGTCGCGTTCCAGCAAGACATTCCAGGTACGCGCCAGGTAGAGAGGTGAACACGATGAGATTTAACATTCCCTTTATGCGCTATCACAAGGTTTTTCTCTCCATCGCGGCAGCTTTGGTTGTCGGGAGTCTTGCGCTTGTGTTCCTGCGCGGCTTTAACCTCGGCATCGACTTCACCGGCGGAAATCTGATTCAGATTGAATTTCCCGAGGCCGTTCGGGTCGGCGAAGTGCGCGAAGCAATGGCAAAAGTCGGCTACGGCCAGGCTGTGATCCAGTCGTACAGCGACACGGGCGTCATCATTCGTCTCCAGGGCAGCAGTGATCTGACGCCTGCTGATCTGCGCGACAAAGTTGTCAAGGCAGTTGACTCGCTCCACTCCGGCAGCGTACAGCTCGTCGGATTTGAGATGGTCGGGCCGACGGTCGGCGCGGAGCTGAGAAATCAGGCAATTCTCGCTTCTCTTATTGCCCTTGCCGGAATCCTTCTGTACATCGCAGTCCGTTTCCGCATTCGCTTTGCTGTCGTCAGCGTGATGGCGCTCGTTCATGACACGCTGATCATCCTTGGACTGTTCAGTCTTCTGCACGAAGAACTGGGCATGACGTTCATCGCGGCGATTCTGACGACTATCGGCTACTCGCTGAACAACACCATCGTCATCCTCGACCGCGTTCGCGAGAACTGGCGCGATCTTCCCGCAAAAGGCATGGACGCTCTTCTGGACGAGTCGATTAACCAGACGCTTGCCAGAACGATCAACACCAGTGTGACGACCTTCCTGCCCGTGCTGGCGTTCTACGCGTGGGGCGGCCCCGTTCTCAGAGGCTTCTCGCTTGCGATCATGGCAGGCATTATCGTCGGCGGATACAGCTCTGTCTGCGTGACAGGATCAATCCTGAAGCTCTGGCAGGATCGTTCGCCTGAAAAGTAACCCGAAAAGACAAAGCCGGTTTGCGAAGCTCTATGCGCAAACCGGCTTTTGTGTTATGATTATGCTTTGTTGTGGTAAAGTGATGTTTTGTTAAATTGAAACGCGGCGGAGGAAAATGATGAACAACAGCGAAAGAAGAACGGGCAGTCCTCAGGCGGACGCGCTGATTTTCGACGTTGACGGAGTGCTGCTCAACGTGGAACGGTCATTTCCCGAGGTGATTCGTCAGGCGGTTTGTCTTGGCTGGGTGCAGTTCTGCGGCGGCGAGGCAGACTGCGCCGGCTACGCCAGTCCGCATGAGCGGGTGATGAAGCGCCACGGGGGATTTAACGACGATTTTGACTTGGCGTGGGCGCTTCTGTGTATCTGTGCGGCAAGCGGGCGGAAAAAACTTTCTGAGGCGTTTCCTGCGCCGCAAAAACTTGATGAGCTGACAGCCGGATTTACCGCTGGCAGCGTTGAGGAGTGGGTGACGCGAACATTCTCTCCCGCAGTGCCGCGTAGAGCTGTGCGCCGCCTGTGCGCTAGGCTTTACAGAGGGAAGAGCGGCGGCGACGGGCTCTGCCGCCTTGAAATGCCAATGCTGCGCTGCTCGTGGCGCCGCTTGCCGCTGCCCGTCGGAATTTATACGGGGCGTTCGTTGGATGAATGGGAGCTTGCTCGAAGGACGCTCGGCTGGGAAGATTTTCCGTCTGACCGCGTCATCGTCTCAGATTCGGGAATTTTGAAGCCGTCGCCCCGCGGACTTGAGATTCTCTGCGCGCGCATGGGCGTTTCGTCGCCTCTCTTTTTAGGCGACACTGCCAGCGACTTGAAGGCGTTTCAGGCGTTTGGCAGGGGGAGTTTTGCCGCCATTGGAAATCTTCTGCCGGAAGCTCCTGCCGTGTACAGCAGCACAAATAGCGCTCTCTTGGGCGAAATTGGCTTCAGCGCAAACGCGATTTGATGCAGATCTTTTTATAATACAAATGAAAGGGTGTACGAAATGTCAAAAGGTATATTTCAGAGCGGTGTGAAAAAGTTCTTTCGTCCGGAAGTTTTTTCAGTTGAAGCGTATCCTGCCGGAGAGCTTCCCCGCGCGTGCGTGAGAGTGTGCGCCAACGAAAACAGCCGCGGTGTCTCGCCGAAAGCGCTGGCGGCAATGACGGATGCGCTTGTTCGGGCGAACCGCTATCCCGACAGCCGCTGTACGCTGCTGAGAAAAAAGCTGGCGCAGAAATGGAATCTTGATCCCGACGGCATCATCGTCGGCAACGGGTTGGACGGCGCGTTTACCATGCTCGGGCGCGCGTTTTTCGCGCCGGGAGACGAAGTGGTCTGTTCTGATTTGACGTTCGGAGTCTATGCGGACACGGCGAAAATCATGGGGGCGACACCGATTCAAGTTCCCGTTACAGATACGCTGGAGCAGGACGCTGACGGGTTTGTCGCCGCAATGTCGCCGCGCACGAAAATGGTCGTCTGCTGCAACCCCAACAACCCTACCGGAGCTGTGATGAAGCGCAGCGATGTCATGAAAATTCTCAGCGCCGCGCCGGAAAGCGCCATTGTGCTTTTCGATGAAGCGTATATTGAATATGCTGACGACTGCGTATCGGGGCTTGAATTCCTGGCGGATTATCCCAATGTCATGGTCTGCCGAACGTTTTCAAAGCTCTACGGCCTTGCCGGCGTCCGCCTTGGCTGGGTTGCAGCGCGTCCTGAGCTGATTGAGCCGATGTACCGAGTGCGCGAGCCGTTCTGCGTGACGGATATCGCCGCAGCAGGCGCAGCAGCGGCGCTTGACGATGAGGAATATGCCGCGCTCAGCCGCCGGGAGACAGTGGCAGAGCGCGAACGCTTCTGCAGTTTCCTCGGTCAGCAGAATATTCCATTCGTCCCGTCGCAGACGAACTTTGTGTGCGTGCGCCTTGCGGAAAAATCGGAAATGGTGCTGAAAGGGCTTGCCGAACGAGGAATCTACGTCCGCGCAGCCGGCTGCCGCGGTGAAAAACTCCTGCGCATCTCCCTCGGCACTCCAGAGGAGAACAGGTCCATCGAGCAGGCAATCGCAGAAATTCTCGCGTAAAAAAATCGGAATGCTGCGGTGCGCCCGTTGTGAGTTTCTCAATTTGTGGTATGCTTTTGCCTGCGCGGCGTTGGACGCGCCAGAAAGACAATGCCGCAAAGGAGCTTAGAAATGAAAACTCACATTCAAAAAATGCTGAAGTGGACGTTCGGCGTTCAGAAGACGCGCGACGGGACACTAGGGTCAGTGATTTTTACAGCGCTGTCAAAGCCGATGGGATATCTGAGGACTCTTCTTCTTGCGTGGCTTTTCGGCGTGCGCGCCGAGATGGACGCCTATCACGTAGCGGCAGGGATTCTGTACCTGTGCTTTCTTCTCGCTCAAAACGTCCTTGAGTCGGCTCTTCTTCCCCAGCTCGTCCGCCGCAGCCGGGAAGAGGCAGAAGCGCTCATGGCGTGGACGTTCAGAACAGTTATCATTGCGTTTGGCGTCTGTGCCGCGCTCATGGCCTTGTTTCCGGAGGACATTGTCCGGTTCTTTGCCAGACGCTTTGACGAGGCGAGAATGTCTCAGGCTGCGTCCATGCTGATTGTTCTGATTCCGTGGTCTGCTTCCGTCACAATTCAGAGCCTCCTAGCCGTCTGGAACACCTATTCTCAGAGGTACAGCCTGGCGGCAGCCTTCACCTTCGCTACCAACTTTCTTCTGATCCCTCTTCTCATACTCATGTCGCCGCTCCTCGGCGTCATGGCAATTCCGGCTGCGCAGAGCGCCGTCTATGCCGTGCTGGCGTTTTTGATGTGGCGCGTGACGCAGGACTTTCCGTGCGCATGGCGGCGCAAACTTTCCGTTCCGGCGGAACATCTTTGCCGTTTGGCGCACGACAGTCTGCTCTGCGTGGGGATCGTCGGAGCGAGCAGTCTCTATCAGCTGGTTGACCGCTATTTCGCCTCAGGGCTTCCCGCCGGAAACATATCGGCAATCAACTACGCCGGTCAGATTTATATGTTTCCTCTCAGCATTATGGCGCCTGCCTGCATGATTTATCTGAACAGAGCAAGTCAGGTCGTCCGGCAGGGCGGCGATTCAGACAGCTATCTGGAAACGGTGATGTCGATGAGCTGGCTTTATCTGTTTCCGCCGTCATGCGTCCTGGTCTGCTTAGCGCGCCCAGCCGTCCTGTTTTTTCTTGGCTACGGAGCGTTCGACGCGAACGCCGTTGTTCTGACTGTCCCGTGCGTGAGCGCGTCAGCGTGGGCTCTGCCCCTTCTGCTGTGGGGGCAGTTTTTGGTGCGTCACGCTCAGGCTGAAGGAAAACTCAGGACAATCCTGTGCGTCAGCTACGGCGCTCTTCTGCTCAACTCCTTTCTTGACTGGCTTTTTGTTCCGCGCTGGGGCGCTCCGGGGCTGTGCATGGCTACGGGAATTGCATGGGGCGGCTCAGCTCTTATCTACGTTGCAATTCTCGTGCCCGGCGCGCTGAAAAACGTGCTGAAGCAGGTTTGGCTGCCGTCAGTCGTTTTCGGTCTCCTTTCAGCAGCGCTGCTTCTGCCGCTGACGGGCATTATGATTCCTCTGTGCGCCGGGGCGCTGCTTTTGGCGCTCTACTTTTTTCTGGGGGAGAAGCTTGGCTTTTTCAGCGCTATTCCCAGTGACTGGCGTCCTCTGTCCATTTTGAAACTGCTGTTCAGGCGCTTTGTATGCGCGCACTAAAATAAAAAATGCCGTTCGTCTTGCATGTCAGGCGAACGGCATGTGTGTTTTTATAAGGCGCGTCTTAGGCAGAGCGCGGTGCAGGAGAAGCGACGACGTTGACGGGCTGACCGTGCGCCCACTGGGCAGCGTTGCGCGTAGAAATGTCCATCAGGCGGCGGCGGGCAGCGTCGCTTGCCCATGCGATATGCGGCGTAACGACAAGGTTGGGAAGCCGCAGAAAGTCACTTCCCGGCAGAGCAGGCTCGTGACATATCACGTCGAGCCCCGCTCCGGCAATTGTATGATTTTTCAGTGCGTCCTCCAGAGCTTTTTCATCAATCAGAGGTCCGCGGGCCGTGTTAATAAGGTACGCTGTCGGTTTCATCAGCGCCAGACGCTCAGCGTTGATGAGATTTTTGCTCTCGGCTGTCAGAGGACAGTGGAGCGTCACGACATCAGAGCGTCTCAGCAACTCGTCAAGACTGACAAACTCAACTCCCTCAGCCTCACGAGGAGTTCGTGTCGCGGCGATGACCTTCATGCCGAAAGCCCGAGCGATTTGCGCGACGGCATGTCCTATGCTTCCGTATCCGACGATGCCCAGCGTCAGATCAGCCAGCTCTACAAGATGCGACTTGCGGAATGTGAAGTCAGGGCAGTTCTCCCATTCTCCGTTTTTCACAGCGGCATCGTGAAGAGCTGCGCGGTCGCAGAGCTCCAGAAGAAGAGAAAAAACAAGCTGCGCGACATGCCCGCTGCTGTATCCCGGGACGTTGGTCACTGTGATTCCATGTTCGCTTGCCGCCTGGCAGTCAACCATGTTGTATCCCGTCCCCAGAACTCCCACGTATTGAAGGTCCGGAAGCTGCTCAATCATCTCCCGCGTCAGAGGAGCCTTGTTCAGAAGAACCATCTGAGCGCCTTTCAGCCGCTTGACCGTCTCGTCCGGCGTCGTACGGTCATAAACAGTCAGATCTCCAAGCGCTTCAATTCCGCTCCAGCTCAGGTCGCCGGGGTTTCCCGGATATCCGTCAAGAACAACAATCTTCATCGAAAAGCCTCCTTGTTCAGATCGAGTTGAATTTGCAGAAAAATATATTAAATCTTGTTTAACGTGCATTGTAAACAATGTATTATTGTTTGTCAAGCCATCAGAACATACTGAATAAAAATCTTTTGAACCAGCTTGGCGATTTTATTTGCGCAGTGCCGCGGCTGGTATGCGCGGAGAGCGAAACAGAAATAAGAACCGTGCCGTTTCAGATGAAAAGAGAGAGCGGAGAACCGTCGCTCCTCGGAGTTCAGAACGAATTTGAGGAACTTTGGACGTACGAGAGTGGAAAAATTGCTGAATAAATGATAAAATCAATGCAAAAGAACGTCGCGTTTGCGCTCAATTTCCGCGCGGGAAAAGGGCGCAAACGTTCTGTTTTGCGGAACATGCGCGGTCCGACGATTGCACGTGAAAAGTTGTGCCGTTTTTCTAATCTCATGAAATTACATGAGAGTTTTTTTTACTACAGGTCATGGACAAGACGCCCTCCCTTTGATAAAATTCATTCTGTCTATGTCCACTCTGCACGGACGATCGAAAGAAAAAACGTTCGTCTGCGGCCTCTTCGCCCGCACTGCGGCGGAGTCGTCTGCTGGAACGAAAATAACTGTCGGCGACGGTCCTCTGTGACGCGGTCGCGGGAGTTGACGCAGACTGTTTCATATTTTATGAGATCCCTATGGGACTCTATTTCTTTTATTTCGAGGAGGTACCACAATGGCAAAAGAGAAATTTGAGCGTTCCAAACCCCATCTTAACATTGGTACAATCGGTCATATCGACCACGGCAAGACGACGCTGACCGCAGCCATTTCCTCAACGCTGGCCAAAGCCGGCTACGCCGAGGAAACCCGCTTCGACCAGATCGACAAGGCTCCCGAAGAGAAAGAGCGCGGCATCACCATCAACATCGCTCACATCGAATACACCACCGAGAAGCGCCACTATGCGCACATCGACTGCCCTGGCCACGCCGACTACATCAAGAACATGATCACCGGCGCCGCTCAGATGGACGGTGCAATCCTCGTCGTCGCCGCTTCCGACGGTCCCATGCCCCAGACCCGCGAGCACGTTCTTCTTGCCCGCCAGGTTAACGTTCCCGCCCTTGTCGTCTTCATGAACAAAGTCGACCTCGTTGACGACGAAGAGCTCCTTGACCTCGTCGACATGGAAGTCCGCGAACTTCTGAGCAAGTACAACTTCCCCGGCGACGAAGTTCCCATCATCCGCGGCTCAGCTCTGAAAGCCCTTGAAGAGGGCGACGGCACCCGCGAGAACAAGTGGAGCAAGGCCATCTGGGAACTGCTTGATGCCTGCGACAACTACTTCCCCGAACCCGTCCGCGAAATGGACAAGCCCTTCCTGATGCCCATCGAAGACGTGTTCACCATCACCGGCCGCGGCACAGTCGTTACCGGACGCGTTGAGCGCGGCGTCATCAAAGCCGGCGACGAAGCCGAGATCGTCGGAATCAAAGACACCCGCAAAGTCGTCGTGACCAGCCTTGAAATGTTCCGCAAGATCCTTGACGAAGCCTACGCGGGCGACAACGTCGGCTGCCTCCTTCGCGGCATCGACAAGACCGAAGTCGAGCGCGGTCAGGTACTTGCGAAACCCGGCTCAATCAAGCCCCACACCAAGTTCAAATCCGAGGTGTACGTGCTGAAGAAAGAAGAAGGCGGCCGCCATACCCCGTTCTTCAAGGGCTACAAGCCCCAGTTCTACTTCCGCACGACCGACGTGACCGGCTCCATCAAGCTTCCTGACGGCGTCGAAATGGTCATGCCCGGCGACAACGCCACGTTCGAAGTTGACCTGATCTGCCCCATCGCCATGGACAAGGGACTTCGCTTCGCTATCCGCGAAGGCGGCCACACGGTCGGCGCCGGCGTCGTCACCGAAATCCTTGAGTAATTGGGGGTATTGGCGTGTCCAAGAGAATTAGAATTCGTCTGAAAGCGTTTGATCATCGCGTTCTCGATGCATCCGCCACTCAGATTGCTGAAACAGCCGAGCGCAGCGGTGCGCAGGTTGCCGGTCCTATCCCGCTTCCTACCGAAATCAACAGATACTGCATTCTGAAGTCTCCTCACGTCAACAAGGACGCGCGCGAGCACTTTGAAATGAGAACCCACAAGCGTTTGATTGACATTGTCAACCCGACGCAGAAAACAATGGAAGCTTTAATGCAGCTGAATCTTCCCTCTGGTGTTGATATCCAGATTAAGCTCTAAACGAGCGGGAAGCTCTGAGCGATAAGCTGAATCTTCCTCCGCTTGGAAAAATGCGGAGGAAGCTCTGAGCAAAGGAGAGTGTGTTTTATATGAGTCTTGGAATTCTTGGACAGAAACTTGGGATGACCCGCGTGTACGACGAAGCTGGTCGCATGATTCCTGTGACAGTTATCGCCGCCGGTCCCTGCCCGGTTGTTGATGTCCGCACACCTGAGAAGAATGGCTACAGCGCTATTCTCCTTGGTTTTGGCGAGCGCAAGCCCCACAAAGTAACGAAGCCGATGAAGGGCATTTTTGAGCGTTCCGGCGTTGCACCCTGCCGTTGGCTTCGCGAGTTCCGCCTGGATAGCTCCGCGGAATACTCCGTAGGGCAGACCGTTGACGTTACAGCTTTTGCTGAAGGTGAAGCAGTCAGCGTCACCGGTACGAGCAAGGGTAAAGGATTTGCCGGTGTTATGAAGCGCTGGAACTTCGGCGGTCTTCAGGCATCGCACGGCGTCTCAATTTCGCACCGTAAACCCGGTTCAAGCGGCGCAAGCAGCTATCCCAGCCGTGTTTTCAAGGGCAAGACGATGCCCGGGCAGCTGGGAAATGAGCGGGTTACCATCAAGAATTTGACCGTTGTCGCGGTTGACAAGGAGAATAACCTCCTGCTCGTCAAAGGCGCTGTTCCTGGCGCTAAGAACGGTCTCGTCTTGATCCACAAGCAGGGCTAGACGGAGACCGAAGGAGGATCAATGATATGCCTGTTATCAAGATAATGAATATCAACGGAGAAGTCGTCGGAGAGCAGCAGCTTTCAGACGCAGTCTTCGGAGCTCCTGTTCATGTTTCTGCTATGCATCAGGTTGTCGTCGCTCAGCTGGCGAATGCCAGACAGGGCACTGCGTGCACGAAGATGCGCGGCGAAGTCAGAGGCGGCGGCAAAAAACCCTGGCGTCAGAAACACACCGGACGCGCCCGCGCCGGCAGCTCCCGTTCGCCACTTTGGGTCGGCGGCGGCGTAGTTCACGGCCCCAAGCCCCGTACGTATCATCTGAAAGTCAACAAGAAAGTCCGCGCTCTTGCAATCCGCAGCGCTCTTTCCATGAGAGTTGAAAAACAGAGCCTCTGCGCTGTTGAAGCGTTCAACCTTGAAGCGCCCTCCACGAAGAAGATGAAGGCGTTCCTTGACACTCTGAACGCTCGTAAAGTTCTCATCATGCTTGACTGCAGAAATGAAAATGTCTTTAAGTCAGCCGGCAACATCCCCGGCACAAAGGTTCTTCACGTTGACAGCATCAACGTTCTTGACCTTGTCCACTATGATCACATTGTAACTACGCCGGCAGTTCTTGCAAAGCTTGAGGAGGTGTACGCCCGATGAAACTCATGGCTCACGATATCATCGTCCGTCCTGTGGTGACTGAAAAGAGCAGCCGCCTGATGGAAATGAACAAGTACACCTTTGAAGTTCATCCGATGGCAAACAAGATTGAAATTCGCAAGGCTGTCGAGGTTGTCTTCAAGGTTAAAGTAACCAGCGTTCATACAATGCAGGTTCATGCTAAACCCAAACGCATGGGTGCTTTCCTTGGCAAGACCCGCTCCTGGAAGAAAGCCATTATCACGCTGGCTGACGGTGAGCGTATCCAGTTCTTTGAAGGCGCTGGCGCGTAGTGATTGGAGGATGTTGAAGAATGGCAATTAAAGAATTCAATCCCTACACAGCGAGTAGACGCCACATGACCGTCCAGAGCACGGCGGACCTTACGAAGAAGGCCCCCGAGCGCTCTCTCCTTGCGGGAAAAAAGAAAAAAACAGGCGGTCGTAACAACCTTGGCCGCAGAACAATGCGTTTCATCGGCGGCGGACATGCACGCAGACTGCGCATCGTTGATTTCAAGCGTGACAAAGTCGGCGTTCCCGGCAAAGTTGCCGCGATTGAGTACGATCCCAACCGCTCAGCTCGTCTTGCTCTGATCTTCTACGCAGACGGCGAGAAACGCTACATTATTTGCCCCGATCAGCTCGGCGTTGGCGACACCATCATGACCGGCACCGGTTCGGATATCCGTCCCGGCAACGCCATGAAGTTTGCAGACATCCCTGTCGGTACGATGATTCACAACATTGAGCTTGAGCCCGGACGCGGCGGCAAACTTGTCCGTTCAGCCGGCACTTCTGCTCAGCTGATGGCCAAGGAAGGCAAATACGCCTATGTCCGTATGCCCAGCGGCGAGCTTCGTCTTTTCCTTCTGAGCTGCATGGCGACGATCGGACAGGTCGGCAATATTGACCACGAGAACGTCTCATTCGGCAAAGCCGGTAAAACCCGCTGGCTCGGACGCAAAGGCCGCATCCGCGCTATGATTCAGAACCCCTGCGACCACCCCATGGGCGGTGGTGAAGGCACTACAAAATCGCATCATCACCCCTGTTCACCTTGGGGTACGCCTGCTAAGGGATATCGTACTCGTAAGCGTAAGCCTTCTGACAAGTTTATCGTCAGACGCCGCTACGCCAAGTAGTAGGGTAAGGAGGACATAATATGGCACGCTCTGCTAAAAAAGGACCCTACGTCGAGGCGAGACTCCTCAAAAGGGTCGAGGAGTTGAACGAGACCGGAGGCAAGAAGGTACTTAAGACCTGGTCACGCGCTTCCATGGTCGTTCCTCCCATGATTGGTCATACAATCGCTGTTCACAACGGTCGTACTCATATTCCCGTCTATGTCAGCGAGAATATGGTAGGTCACAAACTCGGAGAATTTGCGCCGACGCGCAGATTCGGCGGTCACGCCGGTCAGGAGCGCCGAGCTGGCGCGAAAGCTGGAAAGTAAGGGGGCATCAACGTGCAGGCTTATGCAAAGGCCAAGGCGGTCAGAGTTTCGCCTTATAAAGTTCGTCAGGTGCTGCCTTTAATCCGCGGTAAGAAAGTTGGAGACGCTATGATGATTCTCCGCTATTCTCCCAAGAAGGCCGCCAGACTCGTCGAAAAAGTGCTGAAGAGCGCTGTTGCTAACGCTGAATTTAACTTCGGCATGGATGTTGAGAAGCTGAAGGTCGTTGAGGCTAAAGCTGATCAGGGACCCAGCATGAAGCGCTTCCGTCCTGTTTCAATGGGACGTGCTCATGCCTATGTACACCGTACCAGTCACATTACTGTGACGGTTGCCGAATAAGGAGGAATGACTTATGGGTCAGAAAGTTCATCCGATCGGTTATCGTATCGGTGTCATTCGTGACTGGGAATCCAAGTGGTATGCTTCTGGCAAAACCTACGTGAAGAACCTTCACGAGGATATCAAGCTTCGCGCTTGGGTCAGAAACCGCTGGGAAAACGCTGGAATTTCACGCGTTGAAATCGAGCGCGTCGGCAAAGTCGTCCGCTTCACCCTCTGGAGCGCCCGCCCCGGCGTTGTCATCGGCAAGCAGGGTTCTGAAGTTGCAAAGATCAAGGAAGAGCTTCAGGCTCTTACCGGCACTCGCGTAATGCTGAACGTTCAGGAGATCAAGAATCCTGATGTCGATGCTCAGCTCGTTGCTGAGGGAATTGCCGCCTCTCTTGAGCGCCGTGTCAGCTTCCGCCGCGCGATGAAGCAGGCTATGTTCCGCACGATGAAAGCCGGCGGGCTTGGCATTAAAGTCCAGTGCTCCGGACGTCTCGGCGGTGCAGAAATTGCCCGCACGGAGTGGTATAACGAAGGACGTCTTCCGCTGTCAACGCTGCGCGCTGATGTTGATTATGGCTGCGTGAAGGCCGTTACCATGTATGGTTCCATCGGCGTTAAGTGCTGGATTTACCGTGATGAAAAGGCGCTCAGCACTGTTGCGCCCCGTCCGGTTCGCAGCAAAGGAAGCAAAAAGGAAGGAGGACGGGCCTAAATGTTGATGCCCAAGAGAACAAAGTTCCGTAAGCCTCATCGCGACTGCCTCGTGGGCGAAGCGAAGGGCGGAACTTACGTCGCTTTTGGCGAGTTTGGTCTGCAGGCGCAGGAGTGCGCATACATCACGGCTCGTCAGATTGAAGCCACCCGTGTTGCGATTAACCGTAAAATGCGCAAAGGCGGCAAGGTGTGGATTCGTATCTTCCCCGATGTTCCTTTTACGAAAAAACCCCTTGAAACCCGAATGGGAAAAGGTAAAGGCGCTCCTGAATTCTGGGTGTCTGCAGTTCGTAAAGGTCGTATTCTGTTTGAGCTTGCCGGAGTTCCTCGTGAAGTCGCGGAGGAAGCTTTCCGTACAGCTTCCCACAAGCTTCCTATTAAAGTGCGGCTTGTGACCCGCGATAGTTTGGATGGTGAATAGTTATGGACGCAAAAAGTCTGCGTGATATGACTGTTGAAGAGCTTATGAGCAAGCACAGTCAGTTTAAGGAAGAGCTCTTCAACCTGCGCTTCCAGAACGCTGTTGGTCAGCTGAAAAACACCAGCAGAATCAGAGAGG
>JAXEJY010000097.1:0-4238 GCA_034101315.1 Pyramidobacter sp. | reverse complement strand
CTATAGGGCGGACACACAGCAAGAAAATTTCCGAATCCACGCCGCGCTTCGCCAGCGCGCCGCCCACCTAGCTAAGCTCTCTGTCATTGCAGACGTGCTCGTGAGGACTTACGTTGATGAGCCGAACGTTCATGACTTTTCCTTCTTTCATTGTTTTTCAGTATTATCCATCTTCATTCAAGCGTACTGCCACAAAAAAGCCGAAAAGGAATTAAAGCTCATTCCTTTTCGGCTTTGCGCACGCATTAAAACAGGGTTTAGAGCGGTTTGGGCGCGGGGACTTTGTGGGCGGCGGCGGGCGGATTGAGTCCGAAGCGCGCGGCGGCGGTGCAGAATTCGGGGTCGCCTGACGTGTTCAGGACGAATGTCCCCTTGCCGCTGTCCTTGAGCCAGTCTTTCTCCGCAAGATAGCGCTTCACCGCCATAACCTGCTCATGAGCGGGGTCGATGAGCGTGATGTCGGGATAGAGGCGGTTGAGGTGCTCTGACACGAGCGGATAGTGCGTGCAGCCGAGAATAAGGTGTTTAACGGGCGCCTGTTCAAGGATGGTGCCGAGGGCGGCGCGGAGTTCGGGGTCGATGACTTCGGGGCGCAGGTCGCCGCTGTCGATGAAGCGGGCAAGATTGGGGCATCCGGCGCACGCGACTTTCATGTTCGGCTTGACGGCGTTAATGAGGCGATTGTAGCACTTCGACTGAGCGGTGAACACGGTGCCCATCATGCCGACGCAGTCGATGTCAAGGCTGGCGGTGTAGGCGCTTCCGGCTTCGACGACGCTGAAAATCTTGAAGGGATAGTCGTTTCTGTAGTGGTCGATCAGCGTGGAAATGGTGTTGCACGCGACGGCAACAGCTTTGACGTTCTGGGTCGCCATGAAGTCGAGAATCTGGCGCGTGAGGTGAAGGATGTCATCCTGTTTTCTGTTGCCGTAGGGCATGTTGGCGCTGTCAGCAAAGTAGATGATATCCTCGTGAGGCAGGATTTTCTGCATCTCGCGGACGACGGTGAAGCCGCCGACGCCTGTGTCAAATACTCCGATGGGGCTGTTTCTGTCCATTGTATGTCGGACTCCTTTCAAATTATTTAACGTCGCAGGTTCAGCGTTAAAGGAAAAACTACACGTCAAGGTTTCTGACTTCGTGCGCGTGGGTTTGGATAAAGTCGCGGCGCGGTTCGACGCGGTCGCCCATGAGGATGTTGAAGTACTCGTCGGCGCCGATGGGATCGTCGACTTCAATCTGCTTGAGTAGGCGCGTCGCCGGATCCATGGTGGTCTCCCAGAGCTGTTCGGCGTTCATTTCGCCAAGCCCTTTGTACCGCTGGACTGATGGTTTTTTGCCGTCACGAGCGTAGTTGTCCATCACGGTGCGCAGCTCTTTATCGCTGTAGAGATAATCTACTTTCTTGCCCATCTGGACGCGGTACAGAGGAGGAACTGCCAGATAGACGTGTCCTTTCTCGACCAGCTCGCGCATATGGCGGAAGAAGAACGTCAGAAGGAGGGTGCTGATATGAGCGCCGTCGACGTCAGCATCGGTCATGATGATGATCTTGTTGTAGCGCAGGCGGCTGATGTCGAAATCCTCGCCGATGCCGCAGCCAAGCGCCTGAATGATGATGCGGATTTCTTTGCTGCTCAGGATTTTGTCCATGCGCGCTTTTTCGACGTTGAGGATTTTGCCGCGCAGGGCGAGGATCGCCTGGAACTTGCGGTCGCGTCCGTTTTTGGCGCTGCCGCCTGCCGATTCTCCCTCGACGATAAACACTTCGCAGTTCTCTGCGGTGCGGCTGGAGCAGTCCGCCAGTTTTCCCGGCAGGGTCAGACCTGACATGGCTGATTTGCGCACGAGCTCGCGCGCTTTTTTCGCGGCTTCGCGCGCCTGGCGCGCCTTGATGGCTTTTTCGATGATCGGCTTGATGACTTGAGGCTGCTCTTCAAGAGCCGTCAGGAGTCCGTCGTACAGGACTGAATCGACGATGCCTTTGACTTCGCCGTTGCCGAGTTTTGTCTTTGTCTGTCCCTCGAACTGAGGGCTGGAGAGCTTGACGGACAGCACGCAGGTCAGTCCTTCGCGCAGGTCGTCGCCGGAAAGGTTGGCGTCTTTCTCTTTCAGGACGCCGGCGCGGCGCGCTCCTTCGTTGATTCCGCGCGTCATGGCGCTGCGCAGACCGGCGACGTGAGTGCCCCCTTCCACGGTGTGAATCAGGTTGGCAAAGGAATAGAGGCGCTCGATGTACTCGCCCGTGTACTGAAACGCCATCTCGACGGACACGCCGTCTTTTTCGCCCCGAATGACGATCGGCGCCGGCGTCAGAAGTTCTTTGCCCTCGTCAAGGAACTCGACGAACTGTGAGATACCGCCTTCGTAGCAGTATGTCCACGTTTTCTCTTCGCGCTCGTCGGTAAACGTGATTTTCAGCCCGGGATTGAGGAATGCCATCTCGCGGAAACGGTTCCCCAGTGTCTCGGCGGAAAAGACGACTTCATCGAAAATCTCGTCGTCGGCGAGGAACGTCACGGTCGTGCCGCGGCGGTCTGTGGGCGTTCCGCCTGTCAGATCCGTCACGGGAACTCCGCGCTCAAAGCGCTCGTGCCATTCTTTGCCGTCGCGGTACACGGTCACCTCCATCCACTTGGACAGTGCGTTGACGACGGAGACGCCGACGCCGTGAAGCCCTCCGGAGACTTTGTAGTTGTGGTTGTCGAACTTGCCGCCGGCGTGAAGAACTGTAAGGACGACTTCAAGGGCGGGACGCCCGTTTGACGGGTGCGGATCGATGGGAATTCCGCGTCCGTTGTCCGCGACGGTGACGCTTTCATCCGAGTGAACGGTGACGTTTATTTCTGTGCAGTATCCGGCCAATGCCTCGTCAACAGAGTTATCCACTACTTCATAAACGCAGTGGTGAAGCCCGCGTACTGTCGTATCGCCGATGTACATGCCCGGGCGCATACGAACTGCCTGCAGCCCCTCGAGGACTTGAATGTCCTTGGCTGTATACTGTGCGCTCATTACTTTTTAACCTCCTGCATCCATTCTTCCGAAAGATCTACGTGCAGAGCTTCCACAAAAAGCTCGTCGTACCGGCGCGCAAGCGTTTCCGGACGGAAGCCAGTCGTGCTTTTCTTGCCGTCCGCATAGTACACGACGGTCTGAGCGTCCTCTCGTATCAGAGCGACGGCGTTCTCCAGAAAAATGCAGTCTTCTCCCTCTGTGGGAATGAACATGGCGCGCCTCCTTCCATGCAACGCAGACATTCTAACTGGTTTATTATATCAGAAAAATGCGCTTTTGATTCCTCTCTGTTTTGATTAGCATATCTGCTTTCCGCTCAGTTTTCGCCGTGCGCGCGTTTTTTTAGCGCGCTTGCGCCCCTGCGCGGCGCGTGTTATAAATGCAGAAGGTTCAAAGCGCACGGCGGCAGCTGCGCCCGCGAAAAATTCACGCATGGAGGACAGTTCACATGGACACAATTCGGCTTGGCAGGACAAATCTGATGGTCAGCGCGTCAGGATTCGGCGCTTTGCCCATTCAGCGCGTGTCGCTGGACGAGGCAAAATATCTTCTGCGCAAAGCGTACGACAATGGCTTCACCTACTTTGACACGGCAAACTCCTATTCTGACAGCGAGGAGAAAATCGGCGCGGCGCTTTCAGACGTCCGCGAGAGAATTATCATCTCGACGAAGAGCGGTGGAAAGGACAAGAAAACCGTTTTGGAGCACATTCAGCTCAGCCTGAAGCGTCTGAAAACGGACTATATCGATTTGATTCAGCTTCACACGCCGACGGAGCTGCCCGACACGGAAGACCCCGACAGCACGTACGGCGCGCTTTGTGAGGCTCAGCGCCGCGGCTACGTCCGCTTCATCGGCATCACAAATCACAGCGCCGAGCGCGCCCGCGCAGCGGTCCTGAGCGGAAAGTACGATACGCTTCAGTTCCCGTTCTCGTCCATCTCCCCCGCCGAGGACATTGAGCTGGCGCAGCTGGCGCACGAGCACGATATGGGATTTATCGCCATGAAAGGTCTGGCGGGCGGGCTGATTACGCACGCGGCGGCGACGTTCGCGTTCATGAAAAAGTATCCGTTCGTCGTGCCGATTTGGGGAATTCAGAGGGAATCGGAGCTTGACGAGTTCATCGCGCTGGAAAAAAATCCGCCGCGCTATGAGGACGTTGAGGCGATCATCGAGAAAGACCGCCGCGAACTGCCGGGCAGTTTCTGCCACGGCT
>JAXEJY010000096.1:0-3835 GCA_034101315.1 Pyramidobacter sp. | reverse complement strand
CTTCCTCTGAGCTAATCACTCAAAAGGACGGACATAAAAAATGGTGAGTGATACAATGATCGAACTTGTGACCTCTTCCGTGTCAGGGAAGCGCTCTTCCTCTGAGCTAATCACTCATGTCCATCGAACAAAAGGCATTTTACCGTTTCGAGGCGTTTCTGTCAACCCCGAACTGAACATATTTTAATAAATTCTTCCGCAGGACGCCCGCGTTTTTTTAGCGCTCGGGGAGCAAACTATTTTGACGCAGCTGAACGGAACGCTTCAGAGCCGGCTTTGCTCTTCTCTGCCGTCGCAACGAGCGCTTCAATAAATGCACTTCTGAAGCCGGACTGCTGAAGCGATCGGAGTCCGGCAATCGTCGTGCCGCCGGGAGTACAGACGCTGTCCTTCAGGACGGCAGGATGGACGCCCTTGGCTCTGACAAGCTCCGCCGCGCCGAGGACTGTCGCAATTCCGACGCTCTGCGACAGCTTTGCATTCATCCCGACGGCAAGTCCGCCCTGAATAAAGCCCTCAAGCAGTTCAAGCACGTAGGCAATGCCCGATCCGGAAAGTCCGACAATGGCGTCCAGGTCTTTTTCCGCGACGAACTCGGCGTCGCCGAAACTGAGGCAGAGTTCCTGGACAGCCGCGCTCTGCTCATCAGTCCATGTGCCGCGGACGATGCCCGTAAAGGCGCAGCCCGCCGACGCACCGATATTCGTCATAATTCTTCCCCACGACGCATCGGGGGCAGCCTCTGTCAGCACGGCAAGGTCAACCATTGCGGCGCAGGACACGCACAGGCGTCCGGCGAGAAGCGCGCTGTTTTCCTGGCAGTAGTTTTTCATCAGCCAGGGCTTCAGCGCCACGAACACGGGCCCCTCACTTTTTTTAAGGGCTTCGGCAAGCGTCGTCACCGCTTCGATCCCATCGGCGACTAATCCGTCGAAGTTCGCTCCTGCAAGCTCAACCGCAAGCGGAGCAAATCCGGCGCGCTTCAGTCCGCGGAGAACGGCTCCGCCAAGGTTTCCGCCGCCGACGACAATCGGACGCAGTTCTTTTATGCTCATTTTGTTTTCCTCCTGTTTGATCTTTATGATATATTTCGGCGCAGCGTATCAGAGCTGATATGCTGTGTCCATACACCTATTGAGCGCCGGCTCCGTGCAGGCGCACCCACTCGAACATGCCGAGCGCGGCGGCAACGCTGGCGTTTAAGTTGCCCGTCGCGCCTGCCATGGGGAACTTGACCAGTTTGTCACAGTTTTTGGACACCAGCGGAGAGATTCCTTCTCCTTCTGAGCCGACGACCAGAACCATTCGCTCCGGCAATGGCGAGCTCCAGATTGTCTCGTCGGTGTTGTGATCCAGCCCGACAACCCAGAATCCCTGTTTTTTCAGCTCTTCAATCGCCCGCCGCGTGTTGACGACTTGAACGACGGGCAGACGGAACGCCGCTCCGGCGCTCGTCTTGATCACTGTCCCGTTCACCGTGGCAGAACGGTCGTTCTGGCAGACGACGCACGCTGCTCCGGCAATTTCTGCCGTTCGAATGACGGCGCCAAGGTTATGAGGATCTTGACAGTGATCCATCAGGACGATAAGCGCCGGTTCATCCGCGCTGATTTGTTCCGTCACGCTGTCGAGGGATACGGGCGTCACAGGCGACATGCGCGCGGCAATTCCCTGATGAACGCCTCCCTCTGTCAGAGCGTCCAGCTCGTCCCGTCCTGCAAACTGAAGCGGAATGTCCGCCTGAACGCACAGATCAGCGACTCTGTCGCGAAACGTGTCCTGCGCTCCTTCCATCAATATGACGCTCTGGCAAAGCGACGGTTTGTTTTCCAAGAGGGTGAGAACAGGGTTTCTGCCCCAGCAGAGGTTGTCCGCAGCGCCGGAAGCGGAAAGCTTCTTTTTCTCGCTCCCTTTTCTGAACGTTTCTGCGGTGCTTCTGCCCCGCGAATTTGCGGCGCGCTGTGCGCTTTCAGGGCGCTGCTGCGCCGTTTTTGGACGGTCGCTTTCGCGGCGGGGAGCTGAACGGAACTCTCTGTTTCCCGAACCTTTCTGACCTCCGCGGCTTCCGGGTCTGTCGTCAGCGTTTCTTTTTCTTTGCTCCATTGTCCTTTACCTTTCTGTCACATTTTCCAAGCTCTTGAAGATAGTCTCTAATAGCGAGTGCTGTGTATCCTTTGCCGGAAGCAGCCAGTTCTGCCGGCGTTCCGCAGGCGACGACGCGCCCGCCCGAGTTTCCACCGTCGGGGCCCAGATCGATTACGTAATCTGCGGAGCAGATGATGTCCATATTGTGTTCAATCAGCAGGACTGAGTTGCCTTGGTCGACGAGGTCGTGGAAAATTCGCAGCAGTTTGGAGACGTCGGTGTAAAAAAGTCCCGTCGAGGGTTCGTCAAGCATGTAGAGCGTATTGCCGCTGAAGCGCTTGCTCAGCTCTTTTGCCAGTTTTACTCTCTGCGCCTCTCCGCCGCTCAGCGTGAGCGCTGACTGACCTAAGTGCATATATCCCAGTCCGGCGCGCTGAAGCAGTTCAAGGCGCTTTGCGATTTTAGGGATGTCGGCAAAAAGCTGCGCAGCTTGGTCGATGGACAAATTGAGCACGTCTGCGATGCTGTGTCCCTTGAACTTCACTTCGAGCGTCTCCCGATTATAGCGCGTTCCGTGACACACGTCGCACTCAACGTAGACGTCGGGCATAAAAAGCATGGAAACGCGCTTTTCTCCAGCGCCGCCGCACGCCTCGCAGCGTCCTCCCTTTATGTTGAAGCTGAACCGCCCGCTGCCAAAACCGCGCAGTTTTGCCTCGGGAAGCTCGGCAAACAGTTCGCGTATGGCAGAAAAAAGTCCTGTATACGTCGCGGGATTTGAGCGCGGCGTTCTGCCGATAGGGCTTTGATCGACCATTGACACGTTTTTCAGATTTTCCCAGCCCGTCAGGCTCTTATGCCGCCCCGGCAGATCTCTGTAGTCGGCGTCCATTTTCCGCCGAAGCGCCCGGTACAGGACGTTGTGAAGCAGAGTGCTTTTGCCTGACCCTGACACGCCTGTCAGGCACACAAGGGCGTTCAAGGGTATTGAGACGTCGATGTTCTTCAGGTTGTGTTCTGAGGCGCCGCGAACGGTAATGCAGTCAGACGGAACGACAAGCCGAGGAGACGGCACGATGCCGCACGCTTCCCCTCTGAGATAGGGCCCCGTCAGCGACTGCGTTTTTTTGAACTCGGCGGCGTCTCCGCACTGAACGACTTGGCCGCCGAACTCCCCTGCTCCCGGGCCGACCTCGACGATGTAGTCCGCCGCGAGCATTGTTTCCCGGTCATGCTCGACAACGATCACTGTGTTGTCCATGTCGCGCACTGATTCAAGCGCGCCGATGAGCTTCTGCGTGTCGTGGGAGTGAAGCCCGATTGTCGGCTCGTCGAGGACGTACATCACGCCGGACAGCTTTGAGCCTATCTGCGTCGCAAGTCTGATTCTCTGACTTTCTCCGCCGCTGAGCGTATCAGCGCGGCGGCTGAGCGTCAGATATCCGACGCCGACGTCGACTAAAAAGCTGAGGCGTTTTGTCAGCTCAATCTGAATCTGGCTGATGACGGCGTTTTCAGGCGTTTGCGCATTTTTCTCCGTCACGAGCTGATAGAAATCGCTCACGGGCATGGAGACAACTTCGTCGATTGTCCTGTCCCAAAACTTGACGCACAACGCTTCCGGCTTCAGGCGCGAGCCTCCGCACGTATGGCATACTTCTTCCGTTCGAAAACGCGAAAGGTCTTCAAGCGTCTGATCGGATTCTGTCGAGTTCCACTGTTTTTCAAGCCACGGAAAAAGCCCTTCATA